>JAUSIQ010000026.1 GCA_030647955.1 bacterium
TGAAGTTTACGCATCTCCACACTCACTCCCATTTTTCTTTGTTAGACGGACTCTCCAAAATTAAAGATCTAGTCGAACACGCCAAAGGACTGGGGATGGAGTCTCTCGCTCTCACCGACCACGGCAGTCTATATGGCGCCATCGAGTTTTATCAGCGCGCGAAGAAGGTGGGCATAAAACCCATCATCGGCTGCGAGATGTACATTTGCGAAAATCGCTTCGACAAAAACCCCAGTGCCGACAACCGCAACTATTTTCACCTTGTCTTATTGGCGGAAAACAATACGGGCTACCAGAATCTCTTAAAACTTGTCACCGCCGCGAACCTGGAGGGTTTCTATTATAAACCCCGTATCGACCGGGAGCTTTTACGCCAACACTCCGAAGGCTTAATTGCCCTCTCCGCCTGCTTAGGAGGAGAAATTTCTCGCGCCTTGCTTTCCGATCAATACGAAAAAGCCAAACGCATGGCTTTGGAGTATCAGGAGATCATGGGCAAGGGTAATTATTTCCTAGAATTACAACAGCACCCCAACATCGAAGATCAAAACCTGGTTAACCCCCGCCTGATCCAACTCTCCCAAGATACCGGCATTCCCCTCGTTGCCACCCAAGACTCTCATTATCTCCGCAAAGAAGACGCCCACGCTCACGACGTGCTTTTGGCGGTGCAAACTGGAAACAAAGTGACTGACACAAATCGCCTTACTCTACGCAACGAAGATTTTTCACTTTTGAGCCCCGAAGACATGGCCAAGAAATTTTCCTCCACACCCGAGGCCATCGATAACACCCAACTGATCGCCGACCGCTGTAATGTAGAAATTGTTTTGGGCAAAACTCAGCTTCCCCTCTTCGCTCTTCCAGATGGCCACACTGCCAACTCTTTCCTGGCCGAACTCTGCCAAAAAGGCTTACCCATTCGCTACGGAGATAATATCCCAGCTAGCACCCTCGAACGATTAGATTATGAGTTGGGAGTAATTAAGGAAACCGGTTTTGCTTCCTATTTTTTGATTGTGCAAGACTTAGTAAACTGGGCCAAAGATCGAGGGATCATTGTCGGCCCGGGACGTGGTTCAGCCGCGGGCAGTTTAGTGACTTATCTCTTGAGAATCACCAACATCGATCCCATCAAGTACGATCTGATCTTCGAGCGCTTCTTAAATCCCTCCCGTATTGAGATGCCTGATATCGACTTAGACTTTGACGATGCGCGCCGCGGAGAGGTTTTTGGATACGTTCGCGAAAAATATGGCGCTGATCGCTTTGCTCAAATCATCACCTTCGGAACGATGGCCGCTCGCGGCAGTATTCGCGACGCGGGACGAGCTTTGGGCATGCCTTACGACTTCTGCGACAAACTCGCCAAGCTTGTGCCGTTTAATCCCAACCAAGGAAAAAAAGAAGGCTTCCTCAAGCAGTGTGTCCAAGACGTTTCGGATTTGAAGCAACTCTACGTCACCAACAATGACGCCAAAGCCGTGCTGGATGCAGCGATGCAACTAGAAGGAGTGGCTCGTCACTCTTCCACTCACGCCTGTGCCGTGGTGATTACTCCCGAACCGCTCACCAATTACTTGCCTCTACAGAAAGGTACGGAAGACGAAGATGTCATCACCCAATACGAAATGCATGCCGTAGCCGACTTGGGTTTATTAAAAATGGACTTCTTAGGTTTGGCCAACCTCACTATCATTAACGACACTCTCCGCCTTATCCAAGAAAACTATGGACACAAAATTGATATTGACCAGCTTCCCCTCGAAGATCAGAAAACTTTTCAGCTTTTACAAAAGGCTCAAACCACCGGTGTCTTCCAGTTAGAAAGTGCCGGCATGAAGCGCTATCTCAAAGAGCTCAAGCCGACCAGCATCGAAGACATCATCGCCATGGTCTCTTTGTATCGTCCCGGTCCGATCGAACTTATTCCTGATTTTATCGCTCGCAAACACGGCAAGAAAAAAGTGGAATATCTTTACCCCTCCCTGGAGCCAATTTTAAAAAACAGCTATGGCGTTATGGTTTATCAGGAACAGCTTTTGGCCGCCGTGCGCACCTTGGCCGGCTTTACTCTGGCCGAAGCCGATGTTTTACGTAAAGCCGTCGGTAAGAAAATCAAAAAGCTTTTAGACGAGCAGGAGGAAAAATTCCGTTCCGGAGCCAAGAAAATGGGTACGCCCGACAAAATCGCCAACGAATTCTGGAAATTAGTCGAGCCTTTCAACCGCTACGCCTTCAACCGTTCTCATGCGGCCTGCTACGCTATGATCGCTTACCAAACGGCTTATCTTAAAGCGAACTATCCTGTCGAATTCATGACCGCTTTCTTAAATTCTGAAGCCGGTGACGTTGAACGTGTCGCTTTTCTAATTGAAGAGTGTCAGGCTATGGGCATCCCGGTCTTGCCGCCTGACATTAACGAAAGCTTCCAAAAATTTGCCACGATCGGCAATACTAATATCCGCTTCGGATTAACCGCGGTTAAAAATGTGGGCGAGAATGTAGTTAAGACTATTATCCTCGAACGCAAACATGGTGGGACATTCAAAAATATTGAAGAATTTGTTACGCGCGTACACAGTAGAGATTTAAATAAAAAATCCCTCGAGAGTTTGATAAAGTGCGGAGCTCTGGATAATTTCGGGGAACGCAATGCTTTATTGGTTAATTCCGATCAGTTATTGAACTACTCCCGCGAAGCCCAGCGTAATTCCTCGGTGGGCCAGATTAGTTTGTTCGGGGGAGAATCGAATAGTATTCAGCTACCGTCTTTAAGACTATTGCCCGCCGAACCCATCTCCATGATCGAAAAATTAATGTGGGAAAAAGAATTGATCGGCCTCTTTGTTTCGGGTCATCCTCTAAAAAACTACCAACCCCAATTAGCTCTCGAAACTGGCATGACCGCCATTAAAGACGTTACTGTTCAGCAAAAAGGCATGATCAAAGTCGGCGGAATGGTCACCAAAGTCCAGCGCATCGTCACCAAGGCCGGTAAGCCCATGCTCTTTTCCTGGATCGAAGATCTCACTTCCAAGATTGAGATCGTCGTCTTCCCTGGTGTTTTAGAAAAATATCCTTTGGCCTGGCAGGAGAACTCTGTCCTAGTGGTCAAAGGCAAACTTAATGAACGCGATGGCCTCCCCAAAATCCTCTGCGACGAGGTAAAACTCCTCACCGCCACGGCTTAATTGAGAATTTGGCCAATTTAAAACTCCGCCATGGCGAAGTTATTTTACAACTGGGAATATATTTTTTCAATCTCGTTTATGGTATCGATCTGCCAAAATCGTTCTCTCTGTTCCTTGGGTAATTTTCCGATCTCGATAGATTCGAACCCCCAAGTATAACAAGGGATGAAGATCCCTCCGCAACCCGCTTCCAGGGCGGGCTTAATATCAGAAGCGGAATTACCGATGCTAAAAACACCATGCCCCTTCCACTTTTCCAGATAGGCGGCAAACAGCGCCACATCTTTTTCCGGCACGATTTGGGCGTCGTCGAAAAGTTTATCTAATCCCAAAGCAATAATTTTTTGTTCCTGAACCTCCGGATCACCCTTGGTCAAAAGAGCAAGATGATCTCCCCGTTTCCTTAAAGACGAAAGGATTCTCCTCGCCCCCGGAACCAATCCAGCTTTTTTATATTCCTTGAGATCAAAGGTCATTAAGCCGATTTTATAAATCTGCTGGGCATATCCCTGCAGATACGTTCCCCAGCCTTCGGTGCAAAGCGCCTCATAGAGCTTCACCAAAGATGATGGAAAACGAGTACCGCTAAAGCCGAATCTTTTTCCGGTTTTTGGATCTATATCATTGATCAATTCTCGATCAATCTTTTCCGCCAGAGTTAAAACGTACAACGCATTGGGCACGCGGCGATTAAATATTTTCATCAGAAAGTTAAGAAACTCTATTCTGGCCCGATCATAATTGTACTGATTCCACATTAGAGTATCGTCAAGATCGATGATAAAAACTTTCTTATCACTGGCAGTCATTGAACAGCTCACCACAGCTCACCTAATCTTTCCAGTAGAAGCTCGTGTCTCTGAACAGTGGGCGCATAAGACAATACATATTCTCTTGTTCTTACTTCTGCTTTCAGCTCGCCCGGGCCGCTTTCCCCAAACTGTGCTCGCGTAAAGTCCACTTCTCTACCGTCAGGTAGCCTGTTCCAATAGTGTGACCGCATCTTAGCAAACGGTGTACCATCCAAAGAAGCACGTAGCAGGTCTCCGCCAAAAATACCCTGGACCACAAGCGATACTACCGCACAATGTCCCCACAGCGGATTTTCCGGCGTCCAGCCCTCCGGATCTTGCGAAGTTTCTTGGTCACAAACCTTTAATAATAAGACCTCGAGCAATATCTTCCCAAATTCATCCAAGACTGGTTCTTTCACGGCCACTCCTTTTAAAAGATCTATGCCTATATTGATAACAGAGTGTAGCGATTTTAAAATATTGACCCGCCAAAGTTTTTATTGCTAAAAATTTAGGCGGGTTGACCCGCCTCAACAAAATCATTCTGATTTTTTAGCCCTTTCTGAAAAACAAGGATTTTGCTAGTATAAAAGCTACGCCTATGAAAACGGACAACATGGAACAACTTCGTCACTCTCTCGCCCACCTCTTAGCGGCGGCGGTTTTGGAATTATGGCCGGATACCAAACGCGCGATCGGCCCCGCCATCGACAACGGCTTCTACTACGATTTCGAATTTCCACAACCAATCAGCGAGGAGGACTTACCCAAAATCGAAGAGAAGATGCGGGAAATTTTAAAATCCTGGGATAAATTTGAACAAACCGAAGTTTCCACCGAAGAAGCCAAAAAAATCTTTTCTGGCAATCCCTACAAATTAGAACTGATCAAAGAATACGCCGCCTCTGGTTTAACTACCGTAAAATCCGGTGACTTTGTCGACTTGTGCCGTGGTGGCCATATTGATTCAGCCAAAGATATCAAGCCCGATGCTTTCAAATTGACCCACATGGCCGGAGCTTATTGGAGAGGCAGTGAGAAAAATAAAATGCTCACTCGCATTTACGGTGCCGCTTTTGAAAACAAGAAAGCATTGGAAGAATATTTGAAAATCCAGGAAGAAGCCAAGAAGCGCGATCATAAAAAACTTGGAGTTGATTTGGATCTGTTTACTTTTTCAGATTTAGTTGGCGCAGGACTCCCCCTGTGGACACCGAAAGGAACAATCGTCCGAAACCTTTTGGATGATTTTATCTGGGACTTGCGACAAAAGCGCGGCTACCAAAAAGTTGAAATTCCGCATATCACAAAAAAAGATCTGTACGAAAAAAGTGGGCACTGGGACAAATTTGCTAACGAGCTGATGAAAATCGAGACTAGGGAAAAGCATCTGTTTGCCATGAAACCGATGAACTGTCCGCACCATACGCAAATCTTTGCCAGAAAGCCTCATAGCTACCGGGATATGCCGCAACGCTACTCAAATACCACCATGGTCTACCGGGATGAACAAACCGGAGAGTTATCTGGTTTATCGCGCGTAAGAGCTATTACCCAAGATGATGCTCATGTTTTCGCAAGACATAATCAAATTAAAGAAGAAATCCTAAAAATTTGGGACATTGTTGATGAATTTTACGGAGCATTTGGTTTTCCTCTGGAAGTAAGATTATCTTTGCATGATCCCCAACAAAAAGAAAAATACTTAGGAAGTCCAAAACTCTGGAATGACGCCGAAGACACTTTGCGCGAAATAGCAAAAGGCAAAAAAGTTACAGCCCTTGAAGCACTGGGTGAAGCTGCTTTTTACGGACCAAAGGTTGATTTTGTAGCACGCGACTCGCTCGGCAGGCAGTGGCAAGTTGCGACTATTCAGCTTGATATGAATATGCCCGAACGGTTTGATTTGTACTGTATAAATGAAAATGGCGAGCAAGAACGAGTAGTCATGCTGCATGCCGCGACAATGGGTTCAACAGAAAGATTTTTATCGATCATTATCGAACACTTTGCCGGTGCTTTTCCGGTATGGCTCGCTCCGGTGCAAGTTATTATCGCTCCTATCTCGGATAAGTTTTCGGATTATGCTAAAAAGATTAAACAGGAGTTAGTTGATGCTGGCCTGCGAGTTGAACTCGATGAGCGCCAAGAATCAGTAGGTAAGAAAATTCGCGAAGCGGAATTGCAAAAAATCCCTTACACTCTTGTCGTCGGCGAAAAGGAGCAAACCGCTAACACTGTCGCTGTCCGTAAGCGTGGCACAGGAGATTTGGGCGCTATCCCCGTAGAAAAATTCATCCAAAATATTCAAGAAGAGTCGCAACAAAAAAAGAGCTCCCAATGAGCTCTTTTGCTTAGAATCCAGAAAAGATTAGATTCCATAAACCCACCACATAAGCCACATGGACCACATTACCCAAAGCCAAGGTGTAAAAACCTCGCTTCCAGCCGGTCGCTCCACAAAAAATCACTCCAACCGTTCGCCCTCCAGGCCACGGCTCTGCTCCCATCAAGAACATCACCACATGCCCACCTCGTCTAATCTTCTTAAAGAGCCGGCTATTCTCATCCGTCGCACTGGAGAAAGTCCGAAAGAAATATTCGACAATTTGCTGCAGTCTTCCGCTTTGCTTTAATTCAATTTTAATTTCCTTGCCGAGACTGATCGCTTCTTGCACTCGCTCATCCTGAGCGATTTTTTTGGCCACCATTTCCGGTACGGCTACTTTCCGAAACCAATCCCAGAACCAGTACCAGGCATAGAGCTCGATCAAAGCAAGCGGCAAAACAACAAGAAAAAGGTTTAAACCACCCACCCCCAGACTACGAATAAGAGGCAAAACCACAAAATCGATGTTGGCGAAGATCGAGATGATTGGAATAATGTATTGCCAACGCCAACTAAACACGATCTCCTCCTCTCCCTGAAGTAGTTTTCAAAGTCCCACCTTCCCAAATACTACCCTTTGCTATATAATACCACGAATCATGACCATCGACAACGCCAAACCAAAACTAGTCGTTATTGTGGGACCAACCGCTTCAGGCAAAACTGCCCTCTCTTTAAAATTGGCTAAAAAATTTCGAGGCGAGATCGTTTCCGCCGACTCCCGCGCGGTTTACAAATATTTAAACATCGGCAGCGCCAAACCCAGTCCCAAAGAACGCCAAGGCGTTCGCCACCACCTCCTTGATGTCGTAAAGCCAAACGAAACTTTGAGTTTGGCGCAATATAAGGAGTTGGCGACCAAAGCGATCCTCGACATTCAACGTCACGGTAAATTACCAATACTAGTGGGCGGAACCGCATTATATATTTACGCCGTCATCGACAACTGGCTCATCCCCGAAGTACCACCCAATGAAAAATTGCGTGCACGTTTGGAAAAACAATCCGCCGCCAAACTCTTTCAACAGCTTCTCAAGAAAGATCCGGAAGCGAAAAATTTTATTGATCCGCAAAACAAAAGACGCATCATTCGCGCCCTGGAAATTATTGCCGCCACCAAAAAACCATTTTCTCAACAACGCGCACATGGACCGCAACTTTTTGATACTCTCATTTTGGGAGTAAAAAAAGAAGCAGATGAAACTAAAAAGAATATCACCAAACGCACCCAGCAGATGCTCAAAACCGGCTTAGTAATCGAGGTTAAAAAATTATTGAAAAAGGGATACTCGCCAAGTTCCCCCGCTCTTTCTGGGATTCATTACAAGGAAATAATTGATCACCTCGAAGGAAAAATGACTCTCGCTAAGGCCGTGGCTCTTATAAACAAAAACGACGAACAACTTGTTCGTCGCCAGATGACCTGGTTTAAGAAAGATTCTCGCATCAGATGGGTTAAGAATCAAAAAGAAGCAGAAAAGTTGGTTAAAAAACTCGCTCGCTAGGGTCCTCTTGCCTTGTCATCTCCGCCTTAAACTTTCCAAGGACTCCGCGTTGTCTTTCGTATTCTTTTCTGTAAGCTTCTGAACAGTTTTGGCACTGCCGTGCATGACGAGCCATTTCTAAATTATCCCTACCTAGTATCAGTAGAAAATAGATATCTCCACGCCATCGAGAACAAGCTCCAAAATATTCTAATGACTCCAATACGACTGCGATATTTAAACGCTTCTCTATTTCGATTTTTGCGTTTTCGATCCTGTGTGCTAATTGTTGCAAAAACAACAGTGCTTCGCCTGGCCCAAGCTCTGATAAGGAAGTATCTACCTCTCTATTAATTCTATCGCCCACCGCTCCAAGCGCGGATTCACACAATATCTTGAATCTCTCTTCGCGAGTTTCCATTGCAAGGCTCCTTTTTTAAGATCTGCAATATTCTAACCTTATTTTAAAAATTTGTCAAGAAGACTCTGGGCTACTTGCGGATTGGCTTTGCCTCTGGTTTTGGCCATCACTTTGCCCACCAAAAATTTGAGCACTTCAGTTTTGCCTTTTTTGTAATCCGCCACCGGACCAGAGTTTTCAGCGATCACTGCTTGAATCGCTTTTTCCAGTTCACCGATATCCGAAACTTGGAGAAGATTTTTCTCCTTAGCAATCGCCTCTGGATGTAAGCCCGTTCCCGCCATTTCTTTTAAGACTGCCTTCGCCGCAGTGGAGGAAAGTTTTTGATGAAAGACCATCACCATTAGTTCGGCAAAAGCCTCCGGTTCAATTTTAAATCCGGCCAAATCATCGATTTCAAAGCCCTGCGCCTGCATCAAAGGCGGAAACTCGGTAATCATGTAATTGGCGGCTAGGGTATGCAGCTTCTGATCTACCTCTCCCAGTTCACTGGCCACTTTTTCATAGTAATCTCCGAGGTGTTTAGCAATAGCAAAAATTTCTAATTGCGAATCATTTAATCCATACTGTTCTCGAAATCTTTGGCGACGTTGCTCGGGCAACTCCGGCATCGTGCGTCGAATGGTTTCCAGGTAATTTTCGTCAAAATTCAGCACTGGTAAATCCGGTTCCGGGAAGTAGCGATAATCATGCGCTGATTCTTTTAATCTTTGACTGAACGTTTTTTGCTTTCCCTCGTCCCAGCCCCGTGTTTCTTGTACAACTTTCTTTCCTTCTTCGATCAATTCCGCCTGTCTCTTTACTTCGTAATCTACCGAGCTGGCCGCCGCTTTAATCGAATTTAAATTCTTAACCTCAACTTTCGTCCCCCACGCTTCTCCCTCTTTCGCCACAGAAATATTCACCTCCACGCGCATCTGTCCTTTCTCCATGTTGGCTTCGGAAGCCCCCGCATAACGCAAAATCAACCGCAATTTTTCGGCGAATTCTTTCACCTCTTCGGGAGTAGTTAAATCCGGCTCGGTCACCAATTCCATCAACGGCACTCCGGCCCGATTGAAATCAACTAAGCTATGATCGCCACGCGCATCATGTTGAGAACGTCCCGTGTCTTCTTCCAAATGAATGCGATTGATGCGCACTTTTTTACCAGACACTTCTAAAAATCCGTTGGAGCAGAGGGGACGCTTGTATTGAGAAATTTGATAACCTTTTGGCAAGTCCGGATAGAAGTAATTCTTGCGATCAAAGTTGGTTTCCGTGGCAATAGTGCAATTCAAAGCCATCCCCACCAAAATCACCTTCTTGACCGCATCCTCATTAATAACCGGAAGTGTTCCCGGAAATGCCATACAAATCGGGCAGACGTTAACATTCGGATGCTTTTCATCTGGATCGTTGGCGCAAGCACAAAACATCTTACTCTCAGTTTTAAGTTCTGAATGTATTTCAAGTCCAATTGTGGGTCTGTAACTAGACATATCTAAGAATTTATCATGTTTTCAACAAAAATAGAAGTTGCAAAATGATTTTTTTAATCCATGATGGATCTAGGGTTTTAGGGAGGAGAAATGTTAAAGCGCTTCTTTCGTTTAGTTTTTTACTTAACTGTTTCTTATCTGGCTGTCGTTTATCTTTTCGCCATCCTTTCCTGCCCAAGTTTAATAGGACAAGATTCTCTACCCGCACATTTAAAATTAAAAAAGCATGGTGACTACACTATGCCCGGAACAAAATGGATTCCTTTTAGCGTAACGGCCTGGAGTATAGTTGAGCCGCCCATCATGTTACTAGGCAACCAGACTCAAAAAGCGACTTCTCTTCAGAACCAAACCGGCCCCTCGCCCATTCCCGAACCGGGAACATGGCAACTGTCAGCCATTCAGCTTAAAAAAAGCTGGCCCCTATTCTTACCCTACTTTGCCCTTACCACAAAAAGCGGCTGGCACTTCCGAATCAGTTGCCGCTGGGATGACATTGATCATTATTACGTCTTCCCCAGCTTATCCGCACGCTACCTAAAAGAATATCGCCAGAAAAAGTTGATAAAGTAAAATTGACGCACAATCTGCAATTGATAAAATTAAATCCGCGCACTTTAAAAAGGAGACGCCTTGGACATAGTCAACAATCTGGCCATCGTCGCCGCCGTTGCTCGCAATGGAGTAATTGGTAAATGCAACAAGCTACCCTGGAAGCTCAGCACCGATCTGCAATACTTTTCCAGACTCACCACCGGTCACACCGTGATTGTTGGCCGCAATACCCATCAATCAATTATCAAAAGACTGGGCCACCCTTTGAGCAACCGCAGGACGATCATCATCAGTACCAGCTTACACTATGATCATCCTGATTGCCTGGTAGTTCCTTCGTTCACTCTGGCATTAGAAATCTCCAGGCGCGACAAACACGTTTTCGCCATAGGTGGATTCAAAGTTTACCAAGAAGCCCTGCCCAAAGCTTCTCATCTATTTATTACTCGTGTTTTAGCTGAACCCGATGGAGATGTTTTCTTTCCTCCATACAGCAATACAGACTGGAAATTATTTAGTTCGGCGGAGTTCAAGGAAGGCGCAAAAAACGAATTCCCATTTCGCTTTGAGGTGTACAACCGAAAGGAGAAACAATGAAGCCATACCTAGACCTTCTAAAAGATATCCGCGACCATGGCATCGTCAAGAAAGACCGTACCGGAACTGGCACTGTCAGTGTTTTTGGTCGCCAGTTACGATGCGATCTCAGTGAGGGCTTCCCTGCTCTCACCACCAAGCGTATTTGGATGAAAGGGGTCATTCACGAATTACTATGGTTTTTACAAGGCAACACAAATATTAAATATTTGGCCGACAACGGAGTACACATTTGGGACGAGTGGGCTGATGCCAACGGAGAATTGGGACCAGTTTACGGAGCACAATGGATTCGCTGGGAAGGTCCGGACGGCCGTACTCATAATCAAATCGCCGAATTGATTGAAATGATCAGAAATAACCCGGACAGCCGTCGATTGATTGTCAGCGCTTGGAACGTTCCCCATATCAATCAAATGAAGCTGCCCCCATGCCACTGTCTCTTTCAATTCTATGTGGTTAATAAACAGCTCTCCTGCCAGTTGTACCAGCGTAGTGCGGATGTGTTTCTCGGTGTTCCGTTCAATATCGCTTCCTATGCGCTCTTAACCATGATGATTGCCCAAGTGACCGGGTTAGGTTTGGGGGAATTTGTACACACTTTTGGAGATGTCCACATTTATCTTAACCACCTCGAGCAGGTGGCGACTCAACTTTCTCGAGAGTCTCGACCTTTACCTAGGATGCGACTCAATCCTAATGTCACCTCTATCTTTGATTTTCGCTATGAAGATTTTACACTGGAAGGATATGATCCGCATCCCGCGATTAAAGCCAAAGTCTCGGTCTAAATTTAAACCCCGCCTAAGCGGGGTGTTTTTTAAATTAAGATCTTTAATAGAGCAGCAACCTCACTTCTCACTTGCACAAAAACTTCTTTTTCATCTCGCATCGCGTCAATGACGATCGCGCCTGGCCATTCTTTAGCTAATTCCAGATAAAGCTCTCTAGTTCGAGCAATCTCCGGCAGAGTTTCTTGTTCATCCAACTTTACGCCTTTTTTGTGAAGCCTCTTCATGGCTTCTTCGGGGGTAACATCGAAAATAAAAGTGAGGTCCGGTTTCAGAAAATCGGATCCTAAAATAGTCGCGTTCAAATCCAGCAAAGAGGCAATATCTTCTTTACGCAAAGCACTGTGTACTAGCGACGGCCTATATCGATCCGAAATGACAATCTCGCCTCTCTTCAGTGCCGGAACAATTTGCTCCTGCATGTGCTGATGACTATCCAAAGCATACCAACTCTGCAAACCGATTGGTCCCAATGTTGCTAAAAGGGCTTTGTCCTGAAGAGCCTGCCGGATGTGCCGACCTACGAATTCAGTGGTCGGTTCTTTGGTGTGTAACACCATCTTACCCAAAGCTCTTAACAAATTACTCAAACGCGTCCCTTGAGAACTTTTCCCGCAACCGTTCACTCCCTCGACAGTAATGAAACGTCCGTTATGAAAATTTGGATGGAGGTGAGACATAAGCTACTCCTTTCAAGGAACTAAAAACAGAAGGTTTAATCATTTTAAACCTTCTGTTTTTTAAATCAATGTTGATATTCTATTTTACTTCACCTCAATCCCCATGGAGCGAGCGGTGCCTTCGACGATTTTCATAGCAGCCTCTACGTCGTTGGCGTTGAGATCTTCCATTTTGATTTGAGCAATTTCGCGAACCTGATCCCTGGTAACCTTGCCGGCTTTCTTTTTATTCGGTTCACCAGAACCTTTTTCCGCTCCCGCAGCTTGGCGAAGCAAGAAAGCGGCCGGAGGAGTTTTTAATACAAAAGTAAACGTGCGATCTTCGAAGATGGTGATTTCCGCTGGAATAACCTGTCCCATTTTTTCTCGAGTCGCTTCGTTAAACTTCAACACGAACTCCTGGATATTTATTCCGTGTGGTCCCAAAGCCGTACCGACGGGAGGAGCGGGGGTGGCTTTGCCGGCATCAAGCTGCAGCTTTAAAATTATTTTTATTTTCTTTGCCATGCTCTTCGCGCAAGTTCATCAAGTGAAAAGTTCTTAAAGTTTTAGAATATGATCTCTACTTTATGAACTTTATAACCTGATAAACTTTATAAACTATAGTTTCTTTATCTGCAGAAAATCGAGTTCCACTGGGGTCTCGCGACCGAACATTGTGACCAGTACTTTAATGCGACCTCTTTCCTCATCTACCTCCGAAACTCGGCCATCAAAGTCTTTGAACGGTCCGTCCACGATCTTAACATTATCACCCACTATGATGTCAAATTTATATTTCGGTTCATCCACACCCATGCGCTTCATTAAAATATCCACCTCGTCCTTGGACAGCGGGGTCGGGATAACTCCGGCACCGATAAATCCGGTGACATTCGGAGTATTGCGCACCACATACCAAGAATCATCGGTAACAATCATTTCAACTAAAACATATCCGGGATAAATCTTTTCTTCGACAGTTTCGCGCTTACCACCTTTGATCTTGATCTTCTTTTCTTTGGGAACTAATACATTAAAAATCTTATCCTCGTAACCCAAAGATTCAATACGCTGTCGAAGACTGTTGGCCACATTATCCTCATACCCGGAATAGGTATGGATTGCGTACCATTCTCTTACACCTGTGGAAACTTGTTTAGCCATGCGCTTCGCTGTTAGTTTAAAATAAATCTGTTTAAAACGATCGTAAAAAGGGCATCCACTCCACCCAAGAATAAGGACATCACTACACTAAAAACCACTACGATACCGGTGTATTTAATAGTGTCCTGCTTGGTAGGCCAGTTAACCCGGCTCAACTCTAATTTTACATCCTTCAAAAAATCCATCATTGTTGTATTTTAAAACCCCCGCGGGGCATCAATGGACCCAGTATAGCATTCACTTGGTCCATTCGTCAATCCCCTTTAGATATCGAGATTCTTTACGTTTTTAGCGTGGGTTTGAATGAACTTTTTGCGCGGCAAGACATCGTTGCCCATTAAGGTCTCAAAAACTTCATCCGCCGCCTCGGCGTCTTTCATCGTAACCTGCAAAAGAACGCGGTTTTCAGGATTCATAGTAGTTTCCCAAAGCTGATCGGGATTCATCTCTCCCAAACCTTTGTAACGCTGCATGCTCACGCCCTTGATGACTAAGTTGGCATCCGCTTCTCCATTCCCAGCTATCTCTCCATCTGCTCCTGCAGCAGATGCTTCCTCGCCGCCCACCTCTTCAATTTCCCACTCTTCGTTCTTGCCGGCTTTTTTGGTTTTGGCCTTTTCTTTCTCTTTGGCATCGGCTAAAACTGCCCATTGCTTGAGAATTTTTTCCTTAGCCTGTTCGTTGTAAGCGTAATGTACCTCGGTGCCTTTTTGTAATCGGAACAGTGGCGGCTGGGCGATGTAAATATGACCGCGAGTCACCAGCTCTCGGAAGTAACGGAAAAACAGAGTCAAAAGTAAAGTGCGGATATGCGCTCCGTCCACATCCGCATCGGTCATGATAATAATTTTATGGTAACGGAGATGTTCAATATCGAACTCTTCGGCGATGGCCGTTCCCAAAGCAATGACCAGCGACTTCACCTCTTCCGAGGCTAGCATTTTGTCGATGCGCGCTTTTTCCACGTTCAAGATCTTTCCTTTCAAGGGCATGATCGCCTGGAAGCGTCGATTGCGGCCGGACTTGGCACTACCGCCGGCGCTCGGACCCTCAACAATCATGAGCTCGGATTCGGAAGGATCACGCGAAGAACAGTCGGCTAATTTACCAGGCAGAGTAAAGCCCTCCATCGCTCCCTTACGAATAACGGTCTCGCGAGCAGCTTTAGCGGCGATACGCGCCTTGGAAGCTAAGATAACTTTCTCGAGCATCGCTCGAGCATCGTTTGGATTTCTCTCCAACCAATCCGGAATTTCAATATTCAAAACTCCCTCCACGGCAGTACGCGCTTCGGGGTTACCGAGTTTACCCTTGGTCTGTCCCTCAAATTGCGGTTCGCGTAATTTGACCGAGATCACCGCAGTCAGACCCTCTCGCATGTCTTCTCCGGTCAAGTTCTCATCTTTCTCTTTAAGATAACCGTTTTTTCGAGCGTAATCATTTAAACAGCGCGTAATAGCCGAACGGAAACCGGTAATGTGCATTCCACCTTCGATAGTATGAATATTGTTGGCGAAGCCCATTTCTTTTCCTTGAATGTCATCGGTGTATTGAAAACCAACTTCCACTTCTAATCCTTCGGCTTCTTTGGATACATAAAAAATGTTCGGATGTTTAGCTTCTTCGTGGCGATTTAAGAAGTAGCGAATAAAGGAGACGATTCCTCCCTCAAAATAGAAAGAGTAGGTTGGTACGGTAACCGCCTCTTTATCTTTCTCTTTTAATTCAACGGCTTTACGCTCGTCGATAATCGTGACTCGAATGCCTTTGATCAAATAGGCCTGCTGACGCAAATGGGAGATAATTTTATCCCATTGGTAATCAATTTCTTTGAAAATTTCCGGATCGGGCTGGAAAGTAATAATTGTTCCGGTTTTCCGGGTACTGCCCACTTTTTTAACCGCCGCCTGGGGCTTGCCCTGTTTATATTCTTGGGCAAAAATATCGGGCTTACGATGAACTTCCGCGCGCATCCAAATGGATAAAGCATTGACCACCGAAAGACCTACTCCATGCAGTCCCCCGGAAACTTTATAGGCGTTGTGGTCAAACTTACCTCCGGCATGCAACATCGTCGCCGCCACCTCAAGGGCGGATTTTTTCAACTTAGGATGCGGATCGGTCGGGATACCACGACCATCATCTTCGATTCTCACTTTATTCTCCGGCAGAAGCGTTACCGTAATGTTCTTGGCGTAGCCAGCCAGAGCTTCGTCATAGGAATTATCGAAAACCTCCCATAATAAATGATGTACGCCTTCGATGCCGGTGGAGCCGATATACATACCCGGTCTTTTTCTGACCGGTTCTAGCCCCTCTAACACATCGATATCCGCCGCGGTATATCCTGATTTTGGAGTGTTATCTTTTGCCATAATTTAGAAACAGAAACGGACCGAGAGAGTGATATTCGCGAGACTACTACCTATAACAATAACAAAAATTTAAACAAAAAACAAGCATAATTTCGGCCTGTTTTTTGCCACTTTTTAACGCACTTGCGCGTTAAATTGCTTGATAGTTTCTTCGGTTATTTTGCTTTGGATTGGATCAATCTCTTCCGTCTTTAGAGTACGCTCGTTACTGCGATAAATAATCCGATACATATAACTTAATTTATCCGCACCAAATTTCTCCGCGTTTTCGTATTTATCCATAAGCTTAACTTCCTCCACCAAATCCCCGCCCAAATCCCGAATTAAATCGAAATAGTTGTTCGGCACAAAGTCTTTGTTCACCAGAAAAGAAATATCACGCGTAATGGGCGGAAACTTGGAAACTTCTTTAAATTTATTGCCCAATACCAACTGCCTTTTAACCCGCTCGTCCTCGGACCACAGCAAGCGAATATCGGGCAAGTCCATACTAACAATCGCCAGTCGTTCCAAGCCAAAGCCAAAGGCCCATCCGGTGTAGTTTTTAGAATCAACTCCTAATTTATCTAAGACGCTATCCTTAACTACCCCACAACCCACTACCTCCACCCATTTGCCCCCGATCTCCACTTCCATTTCTAGTGAAGGATCGGTATAGGGAAAAGTATCAGGGTTCAGACGATATTTAATATCCGGACCGAACACTGCTTTGGCAATGTTACTAAGCGCCTCTTCCAAATCATTTTGTCCGATGGTTTTAACTGCCTTGGGTACCAGATACCAGCCATCGATTTGATGAAAGACATTCATGTGCTTACGATCGATCTCGTCTTTGCGATAAACCTTCCCAAAGCTAAAAGCACCGACCGGCTCGTTCTGCGCAATGCTGTTTTTTACGCCTTCATCATTTAAGTAGTAGTACCACATCACTGTAGTGTGGGTGCGTAAAATGTTTTCATCATCAATGTAGTAGGTGTCGGATTTACTTCGCGCGGGATGATTGGCAGGAAAATCGAACAAATCAAAACTCACTTTGGCCGGTACAATCTCGGGAGTTTGAATCACATCCAAGTCTTTAAAATACGGACTGGATAAAATCCTTTGCACAATTTCCGCAATCGGACTACCTGGCTTGCGCGACAAATCGGGCATATCCAAAAACCGCTTCATACGCAAGCTTTCCGGATCGGTTTTCGATTCGAGAGTTTTTCTTAATTTCTCTGCTTCGGGAGATTGAATGGTAATATTATTAATCATGGGATTTACACCTAACCTAGCAAAAAACATGGAACAAAAAAAGGCCTCGCTCCCCGCGAAGCCCCCACAAATGATTTCAGATGAAGACACCTATGGAAGTGATCAGAAGCTATTGAACTTTATTCGTGGCGCACTGGACAGGACGGCTTTTGAGCAATGGATCGATCGGGTAGGTTAATTGGATATCAACGCTTTCAACGCTTGGCGAGTGATTTCGCCAAAGTAGCCGGATATTGGTTTAACACCATACTTCTCCTGAAGTTTTTTTACGGCTTCGCGAGTAATGTTACCGAAATAACCGGTAATCAAATTGACTGGATAACTTACCTCGTTTACCAAAAGAGCCTGGAGTTGTTTCACATCAAGGCCGCTTGAACCTATGGTTAAGTTTCGTGAGATAGTAGCAAGATTACTGGATCTGCCATTTGTTCCAGAGAACGTATGTACAAACGTCACTGGACTTGACTGCTCCGACACATTCCCCGCCGCGTCATAGGCGGCGACGGTATAGCTGAATGGCGTCGAAGAACCAAAAAGGAAGCCGTCCTCGGCGGGAATACAACACACCGATTTCAAATACATGCCGTTGCGATATATGTTGTACCCTACAACGCCTATGTCGTCTGTTGATGCCGTCCAGGAAAGGAAATTTCGGTTGTCTTGAGGCCAAACTGTAAGGCCGGTCGGTTTTGAGGGCGGAATGGTATCAGAACCACTACCCATCGCCAGGGTTGTAGTCATTATGTTTGAATCGGGACCACAATCATAGGGCGCCGCGTAAGAACCAGGAGGACTGGAGCAAGCGCTCACTTTATAAGAATATGTTCCCGCTCCTATATTAAGGTCATAAACATTATTGGGTTGGCCGATATCTATAAGCATCCAGTCCCCGTCGCCAAACTTTCGCCATGTTTTTTTATAATTGAGGTTACTTGCCGTCGTGTTCCATTTTATTTCTATGGACGATATCAAGCGACTACTAGGAGCTATGGGAGAATAGGGCGTGACAGAGGTAATGGTTACAGTTAGTGGCGCGAGTGGAGTCGGAGTTGGGGTCGAAGTGGGAGTTGGTGTGGAGGTCGGTGTAGATGTAGGCGTTGGTGTGGGAGTAGGGGTAGAAGTCGTTGTCGGTGTTGATGTATTAGAAGTAGGGGTGGGGGTCGGCGAATATGACAGAGAAGCAGTGGGTGATGGTGAGGTAGAAACCACTGGCGTCGGTGTTGGAGAATAAGAAGTCGAGGCCGTCGGGCTTGGAGAAACACTAACTAGAGGCGTTGGTGTGGGAGAAACCACTGCTACTGGACATATTCCCAATGTATCGCCATGATCCAAATGTGCCTTCAGGGCAGACACGCCAACATTAATAGTTGTAAAAGCAGTAAGATTCCCCGGTGGATAATGACAAATGACGGCTTGGCCAACATCCTTAAACTCTGCTTTGGTTTCTAATTTTTCTTTGGTCGAAACTTCGTCTACTTCTGGTATGCGGTCGTATTTGGGCACCTCTTTCACAGAATTAAACGAAACTACGGCTTTGGGATACCAATCAAATTCTTTCTTGTTGATACAAAAAACTTTTTTGAAAAAATTGGGGTCGTCTTTGACAGCCTGTTCTCCGGAAGTATTTACCCAATGAATCCGGCCATTATCTTCCCCGCCAACTTCTATGCCATAGACCTTCTTGTCGTTGTCTTCACAGTTTCTAAACAGACCGGAGGTGGGAAAAGAATCACGAACTTCGGTAGTGACCAATTTAACATTAGCAAAACCGCCTAAATGGCTGTAAAACTTGAAAATATCCGGATTTAAGAAAAGACGCTTGAAACCCTGATCATTCACAATGTAGACATCAGGGTCAGAGGAGAAGATGGCGCTGATGAGATCCCCCTCTTTGAGGCCGAAGGTGGAGGGGAAGGCGGCATTAGAGAATCTCGAACTGATAACGATGCCCGCGGAGATTAAAACAAAAACCATCAAAAGTGATGTTCGCTTCATAAATAAAAAAAGTTAATTGTACGCTTCAATTATACCCCCCATCTCTCTGAATAAAAACCGGGGTTATCAACCCTGGTTTTTATACTAACTGCGCGGGCGGCCGGATTCGAACCGGTGATCTCTGCCGTGACAGGGCAGCGCTTTAAACCAGCTAAGCTACGCCCGCAAATTGTGTGATTAATATAACACAGGTTTCGTAAATACAAAAGGCCCCAAGGGCCTTTAAAAGAGCTAACTAATTTCCGAACCGATGTCACCGTCTACCAGTACTCGCCGCAAATTTCCCTTCTTGAAAATATTGAACACCCTGATCGGCAGCTTACACTTGCGAGCAAAGGCAATTGCCTCGGCATCGATAATACCCAGGTTCATCTCAATAAAATGCTGGTAGGATACATGCGGCAAAAGCTTAGCATCAGCATGAGTAACTGGATCCTTATCGAAGACGCCGTCAACCTTGGTGCCCTTCAGAATATGCTTGGCCTCTAATTCGTGCCCGCGCAAAGTCATCGCGCTGTCGGTGGATGTAAAAGGATTGCCAGTTCCACCAGCCAGAATAATAACCCGACCCTTCTCTAAGTGACGCACCGCTCGGCCAATAATGTACGGCTCAGCGACCCGATTCATGTCAATGGCCGACATCACCCTTACATCTAATCCATAATGCTTCTTTAATAGCACCCCCAAAACTTTAGCATTAATGACCGTAGCCAGCATGCCGGCGAAATCAATCTCACTCTGATCCTTCAAGTTAAGCTTAGGCATTAAATCTTTGCCTCTAATCAAATTTCCACCACCAACCACTATCGCTAACTCAAATCGATCTTCAACTGAAACAATCTCTTGGGCTTGATTATGGAGACTCACTGGATCAAAATTGCCATTCCCCAAAGTACCCAAAGTTTCTCCAGAGATTTTCAAAAGAGCTCGCTCTTTCCGCATTCCCCCTCCTTATCAAGTTACTTCGCAGATTCTAACATAAATTCAAAAATCGTCAATATTATGACTACTTTTCGCAAAGTTTTTAGGAGAGCTTCTTACTTTAATTTTTACTGCACCGTGAACTGTTGGAGCTTGTTGTGCCAGCCCATCAGGTTACCCCACGAAGGTGCAAAGATGCCAGCGGAGAAGTAGTAGTTACCGGGCGGCAAAGTAGGAGAGGTAGTAATACTAATGTCCTGATGCGCGCCCGCGGGCACGGCCACATGATCTACAAAGCGCTGGTCAACTTTTTGGTTGGCGGAATTATAGATTTCCAAGTCCGCCAAGACATCACTAGAAGCGGCCCCCAGATTAGCCACTCGTGCAGTTAAAGTGTTTGTCTGCCCAGCACTGATCGTCGAAGAAGTTTGCGAGCTAGACAAAATGATCGTCTCCGATCCTCGCGCCCCCGCGGGAGTAACCGTAAAGACTTCTTGATCATGGTTCCACTGCAGAACCCCATTCCAGCCCGGATTAAAGATACCTACAGAATAACCATAAAATCCTTCCGAGCTCAAAGTCGATGGTGAATCCAAGGTAAATGTTTTCTGCTCCCCTTCAACCAGGGACACATTATCGGTGTAGGTTTGAGCCACTTTAAAGCGTCCTGAGGAAGTTACGTGCCACAATTCTATATCCACCAGAACATTAACCATTGTCGAACCCTTATTGGTTATTGCCGCCGATAATTGCGTGGTCTGGTCCGGAGCTTCGATAGATTTTAAGGTAAGTGCACTCCTCGCAATGGTTACCTCGTTTCCAGGATGACTATTGGTGACGGTAAAATTATTTTGCTGTTTATGCCAATGCAGAAGTCCGTTCCAGCCCGAATTAAAAACTCCCACAGAGAGGGCATAAAAACCGCCAGAAGAAAGCGTGTTGGCCGGAGCGCTGGTAATCGAAAAGGTTTTACTTTCACCCGGCGCAAAAGTCTGGCTATCCCAGAAACTTTGCTGGACTTTCTTCACGCCGTAAGCCGCGATGTGCCAAATTTCCAAATCAATTAAAACCGTGCTTTCGGTGACGCTATTATTGGTAAAAGTGGCAAAGAGTTCGGTAGTCTGACTACCGCTGATCGCGGAGAGGGTCTGACTCGTATTATTTAAAACGACCTCGGAATTGGCCGCCTCCGCGGAAGGCACTAAAAATACCGCCCCCAACCCCAACAGAAGAACCAGGGCTAAAAGTTTATTTTTCATAAGTTTTTTTATGCTTTATTTATATTTTTAAATGAAGTATATAGAGAACAGATGAAAACAAACTGAAAGTCCTTAAAGACCAGTTCAAACTTGCGAATTCCTTTCTGGTGCTGGCGGCAGGAATCGGACCTGCGACCTAAGCGTTATGAGTGCTTCGCTCTAACCACTGAGCTACGCCAGCCTTATATCTATTCAGTTTCCGCAACACAATTATGTTATTTTACACTACTTTACTAGTTTTTTCAAATATGCTACAATCCATAAGACAAATTGAATATCGCGGGGTGGAGCAGCCCGGTAGCTCGTTGGGCTCATAACCCAAAGGTCGTAGGTTCAAATCCTACCCCCGCAACAAATTGACAATACGCCAGAAATGGCGCATTGTTGTTTTATAGTGATTGAGGAGGATTTATGCCAGCCACACCTGAGTCAGTTCTTCGTGAACTTGCCCTTCATCTATCCTATGATGCCGAGGTAAATGGAACCAAGCACACAGCAGATCCTGTCGGTACCTTGCCTCTATGCACCAAGAAAGGTGCTCTTTGGAAGAGAATCGTCGATGTCTTAGGTGTAGAACCTGAGATGATAAGGGATGTCGTTGCGCCCACGATCAGAAGGCGTATAAACCAGAACGGCTAACAGCCTGCCAGAGCCCGCTCATCGCGGGCTCTTTTATTACCACGATTTAACAAAATTAAACCTCGGATTAATACAGTAACCCATCAAAGCAGTTCTAATGTCCTCCATGCCCCGCAACATAAGTAAAATTGGAACCGCTCTTTTGGGCGGTTTTGATTTTACTTTATGCTTGCGCGGAGAGAGTCGACTATTCTACTCTCGAGTGGATTTGAACGCCGGAGCATGTCGCAGGCACTAAACTGCGACGCGAGGCGAGAACGGTCTTTTTTTATTAAACACATTGCTTAAATCTTTAAACGTGCCATAGTCAATTCAGCGTTTTTGACAACATGAGGAAAAAAGATGGACACATCGATTCTATCCTGGAAGGCCCGGTGGGGATTAATTTCTACTTTATTGGCTATGCTTTTTATCGCCGGTCAACTGGCCGCTCTTTTTTTAAGCATTAAGTTTTTAATGCCTGAATTTTTGGCTAGGCAGTGGAGCGCGAGCTGGTTCGTGCTCATCCCCCTCTTTCTGCTTATCGTCATCTCCACTTGTTTTATCGAATGGTTTGTCCATAGAGATATTCTCCACACCGTAGTTTATTCTTTTTTTAGAGACATCTATCGCCGCCACGGACGACACCACGGGTTTACACTGATTTATCTAGAAAAAATTAATTCAAACCTGACGAGAATCAAAAGTCTCTATACGATCAAAGAGCACCGACAAAACGAATCGGTTTCATTTCCGGACTATATGCTCCTGGCCTTCTTTGCTGCTTATACTATCCCCCTCATCTTATTGCAGGTTATATTTAGCGGACTACCTATCCTGCTCACCGGTTACGCTGCCGTAGCCTGTTCTTATGCCTGCTACGAAGTTTTTCACCCCCTCGAACACAAGCCGAACGAGTGGTGGGAAAAGAGAAAAAATAATCCCATCGCCCGCCTCTTACGCTGGTATCTCTGGCCCATCCAACGCTTTCATGAGTATCACCATCTCTATCCTCAATACAACATGGCCATTGCCGGATTCTTTGGCATGCCCCTAGCCGATATCGTTTTAGGAACTTACAAAATGCCGCCGCAATCGTTATACGATGGCTTGCTAATTGAGCCAGAGAAACTGACTCCTCCTCGGACCAATCGCTTTGTACAAAAGCTAGACCGTTGGGCTAGGACCCGTTCAAAGAGACTCTTGGCCGAATTTCATGGCAGAGAGCAGCTACAATTGACGACTCAACCATAATACGTTAATCTATGGCACGGTTGTTTATTAAAAAGGAGTCGGCATGATAACTTACCTTATATTCGGTTTGGGTATGCAAGGTAGTCCATACTTTGCTGTATTCTTGATTGCCATCCTCGGTATTCTGATCGGTCGCTATTTAAAAACTTGGATCTGCATGGGTGTTTCCATAATAACTTTTTCGGCCAGCCTATTGATGCTTGCGACCACGCAAGAGATTACTGCCCTATTCGCTGTTAGTGAAATATTCTATTCTCTAGTTTTATCTATATCAATGTGGGTAACCGTACTGGTAACCACTCGCAACGAATCTGGTTCTAAAAATATCGTCCAAAGTCTAAAGACAAAATTTCTTCGGTAACGCCTCCTTCGGGAGGTTTTTTGTTGCAAATATAGGAATGAACATCCGACTACTTGTAAATAGATTAAAAATTGTTAAAATCATCTTGCGTTCATTAACAACAAGGAGGATATGTGATTAGATCGAAATTTGGTTTAGCCGTTATCTCGCTGGCTATGGCCTTGATCTTCCCGGCTAAGAGCTGGGGCCAAGCCGACACCGCTCGCCTTTCTGGAACAGTCCAGGATAGCAGCGGTGGCGTTATTCCGGAAGCTAACATTACTATTATCAACGAGAAGACTAATGAAAAAAGAGTACTGCGGTCTGATGCCATCGGCAATTTCAGAGTCCTCGATCTCCTGCCGACCATTTATACTATTCACATCGATCGAGAAGGTTTTGCTAGCGCTCAATACAAAAAAATTACTCTGGCCCTGGGCCAGGAGGTAAAAATCACGGTTATCCTTCAGCCTAGTTCGGTAAATACCACGATTTTTATTTCGAGTGGAACAACCGTGGTAGATACTAGTTCTGCTTCGATGAGCTCCAATGTCGGCGCCGAATATATCTCTACTCTGCCGGCCAATGGCAGACAAATGTCACAGTTTGCGCTTTTGGCCCCCGGAGCGATTACGTCCGGTGGAGGTTCGTACGATAATATCCGCTTTAACGGCAGAGCTAACCAGCAAAACGCTATTCGTTTTGACGGCGTAGAAGGATCCTCGATCATCGACAGTTCGCCCGGCAACCTCAACGGAGAAACCTCGACCAGCTTTCGACTGCATTCTAACATTGAAGGCATCCAAGAATTCCGCGTCGACTCCAGCAGTTATCCGGCCGAATTTGGAACCGGTACCGGTGGACAGATCAGCATCATCTCCAAATCAGGAGGGAACACTTTTACTGGCGCCGTCTTCGAGTATCTGCGCAATGACAAACTGGATGCGCGAAACTTCTTCGATGGTGATAAGAAGTCTGCCTTGAGACTGAATCAATTCGGCTTCTCTTCTGGCGGTCCAATCATTAAAGATAAGTTTTTCTTTTTCGGCAGCTACGAAGGTCTGCGACAAGGATCAGGAGTAAATTTTATTGAAACCGTTCCATCGGCGACCGCGCGCGCGACAGCCGTACCGACCATTCGTCCTCTGCTGGCGGGTTACCCCCTGGGCAGCCCCACCGCCAATCCAGAACTGGATGTTGCTCAGCTTAATACCAAGACAGCGCTGACCGAAAATTACGCGCACTTGAGATTGGACTATAAGTTCAACTCGAATTACAGCTTATATTTTAGGTACTTTCGAGACCAGGGCTATTCCGAAACTCCGCAGGGAGTAACCGGAAACTATTTTCTGGTTACAGCTGTCCCGCAGAATGCGGTCCTGAATTTTCAGCAGATTCTTTCTTCCTCTATGATCAATGAAACGAAGGTGGGCTTAAACGCCAGCAAGACTCGTGCTTCGGGATTCGCCCCGGCCATTCCAGGAGTAGACACTTCTGCCTTCCGTATCGACTTTACGGGTAACACCGCGATCGCCGGTATCGGTGGGCAAGGCGCTTCCGCTTCGGCCGCCAGCTTGGGAAATTTGATTCGTTCCAACAGTACCCAAAACGGACGAGGCCAGCCCTACACCAACTATTCCCTGTCTTTCATTGATAATCTCAGTAAAATTTCCGGCTCTCACACTTTCAAATTCGGGGCGGAAGTTCGTCCCCTGCGTATTACGACCGATCGTCTCGGCGGGACTACTTACGCTTTCTCGAACGTGAGCGACTTCATGGCCAATCGGCCCTCGAACATTCAGTTCTTGGGTGATTTAAGTGACCCTAGTCCATTCAACAATGGGGCCATAGGCCGAAGACAATTAAAACAAACCT
This sequence comes from bacterium, assembly GCA_030647955.1. GTDB lineage: Bacteria > Patescibacteriota > Minisyncoccia > 2-02-FULL-40-12 > IGHO2-12-FULL-4 > JAUSIQ01. Next base: position 25,427 of record JAUSIQ010000026.1, read on the forward strand.
ATTATATCGGATACGCGCAGGATGAGTGGAAGATCAAACCAAATTTCACCATGAACTATGGATTGAGATATGAATATTACTCTGTCATTAAAGAGGATCGCAATCTGATCACTTTCTTCGATACGGAGAATGGCGGACTACTACCCAACACTACTGCATTTTACCAAAGCTCGAAATTAAACTTTGGTCCACGCCTGGCTCTGACCTGGGCTCCGAAAATATTCAAGAATAAAACGCTTTTGCGCCTTGGTTCCGGTTACTACTACGGACCAGGACAAACTGAAGATCAGATCCAACCGATCGAAACCGATCGACAAAGCCGCGCCTTAACCAATGCTTTATTCCCTATCGATCTTGCTCAAGTTAAAGCCAGCTACAATATCAACGATCCTAATCTGGGGTATCAGCCTCGTGCTTATGCCCCCGGTTATACCCTGCCCGAACAGATTCTCTCCTATACTCTTTCCGTTCAGCAACAATTACCCGGAAACATCAGTTTAACTGTGGCCTATGTTGGCAGCCAGGGTAGAAACTTATTCCTGCGCAGTTGGACCAATCGAGTCATTGGTGTAAACATGAATCCCACTACTGGAGCGGGTATCCCTGTCTTACAATTTGGAAACCGCTTCTCGCAGATCGACTTCAAAACCAGTGGCGGAACAGATCATTACGATTCCATGCAGACCTCCCTCTTTAGAAGGTTTAGCAACGGCTTCACCTTTGGTTCGCAATGGACCTGGAGTCACAGCCTAGGAAATACCGGCGGATCAAACGAAGCTCAAACCGCCACCAATCCTCTAAACTTCGAGCTAGATCGAGGCAACAACGCATTCGACGTTCGACATAGCTTTAATTTCAGTGGCCTTTACGCCATGCCTTTTGGTAAGAGCAAAAACCGACTACTCAATTCTCTGCTGGCTAATTGGGAAATTGGCAGCACCGTGAATGGTAGAACCGGATTGCCTATCGATGTTAAAATTACCCGCCCGGATCTGGTTTACCAGGTCCTAAGCACCGGCGAATACGTTAGTAACCCCCTGGTTTCCGGCGGAGTGGTTTTAACGAGACCGGTCATCAATGTTCCCAGCGGCGGAGCATTCCGTAATCAGCGCCGGCCGGATTTTGTGCCGGGAATGAGTCCCTTTCTGGAAACCCGCGATCGAAGATATATTCTTAATCCTGCGGCCTTTGCCATTCCCAGACCGGGAACCTATGGCAACCTGGGAAGATATGCCTTGCATGGTCCAGCCCTATTTCAGATGGATCTAACCATCCGACGTACCTTCAAAATCGTAAAGAAAGTTAAGATGGATTTGGGCGCAGAAGTCTTCAACATTTTTAACCGCGCCAACTTCACCAACCCTCCCACCACCCTGGCGAATGCCTTAGGTACAGGGACTAACAGATTACAGCCCGGTCAGCCTTTTACTTTGGCGGCTGCGGGCGGCAACTTCGGTATTGCTAATTCCACCGTGGAGAAAACCATCGGACTGGGAACAAGCCGACAGATACAGCTTTCCTTACGCCTCAGTTTCTAACCGCTCTTAGCGGTTTTTTTATACCAAATACCAGAATCACAAAACTGCTGCCTTTAAAGGCAGCAGTTTTGTGATTCGAAACTTACCTTGCTCCCCGGTCTTCAATCTGAGGGCTTTTAGATCTAGAAGAGCGGCCTCTTCCCTTGCTCCCACTGGAGCTTTGGGAAGTGGCTTTGGATCCGCCAGATTTGCCTCGATCACTCCCCGATCTAGATCGGGGTGACGAAGACGAAGAAGACGAACTAGATCGCGAAGATTTTCTTACCATAGGCTTGAATTAATTATAACTATAAAAAAATTCGACCATTCTTATGTTAAGATCATACCCCAATGCGAATGAACCAAGCATGAACATTTATATAAACCTTTAATCTAAAATTCATTGCCTATCAGGTATCATCTGTAATATAGAAGGTCGAAAAAGTAGTCCTTAAAAATGGGCAGGAAATCATATGGCTACAAACAACAATAAAGAAGATGTGACTGGCAGTAAAAACCCAACCCTCGATAATCAAGACGATAATGAGGGCCAAGGTTTTGGTAACATGACTCCTGAAGAACGCCGCAAAGCGGGTTCAGAGGGAGGAAAGGCCGCTCACCGAAAGGGCACCGCTCACGAGTATAATTCCGATACCGGCAAAGAAGCGGGCCGTAAAGGTGGTAGTGCCAAAAACAATACCGAGGACAAAAAAGAAGATCGCAACTCTTAGTACAAATCCATAATACTAAAGCCCCGCATCTGCGGGGCTTTAGTATTATATTATTTGATCAGCGAGTCCAAATCGGAGCGCTTCCTTCGGTTCCAAAACCATCCCCTTTTCCATAAACCGCAGAGCTCGAGCATGACTTAATTTGCCCTTTGAAGCTTGAGCTAATAAAGCTGCATATTGGTTATCTTTCAGTGTATCTTCCTTTAGAATCGAGCTGATTTCAGTGGTCGTAAATCTTTTTGAACTGTTAAAGGTGCGCCCTGCCTTATGTAGGAGCAAAGTAGTGTTTTTAGTCAGGATTCTTTTTTGTCCTGCCAAAAATACAATGATTGCTGCGGAATCAACATCTCCCGATCCAATCGTACACAAGTTTGGTCTGATCACTTTCGTCATGAGATCGTAAAAACTCATCCCTACTCCGGTCGGTCCACCCGGGGAGGTAATAATTAAGTTTATGTTCTGATGTGGATCCTTGCGTATGAGAGTTTTTATTTTAGACGAAATTTTGTTGGACATTTCCTGATCAATACTTCCCGTCCACTCCACGGTTCTTTCCAAATTTGTTTTTGGAAAAGATGAATTTCGTGAATATTTTTTTGACTGAGTTCTTTTCATAGAAGCCAGCTTAACAGAAACCCCTTGCATAGCAAGCTCAAGCATGGTGCTATTTATTTCACTTTCTTCATCTTGCATTTTGATCCGCTCCCGATAGAATAAACTATGAATCAAAATCATTCGATCAATTCTCGACAGATTGCCGTTTTTGGCGGAGGGTGTTTTTGGTGCACCGAAGCCATATTTCAAAGATTAAAGGGAGTTAGTGCGGTCATGCCCGGCTATACCGGAGGAAAAAATGCTAATCCAACTTACGAGCAGGTTTCTACCGGAGCTACGGGTCACGTAGAAGTCATTCGGATTGAGTTTGATGCCACCAAAATTTCTTTTGAAGACCTCCTCACAGTATTTTTTGCCACGCATGATCCCACTACTCTCAATCGCCAAGGAAATGACATCGGTACTCAATACCGCTCCGTAATTTTTTACACCAACCCCGAACAGAAAACACAGGCCGAAACATTTATTAAAAATCTCAACGACGACGATAAAGGAAAACCGGCGGTTACGGAAGTTGAACCACTTAAGAAATTTTACCCCGCCGAAGACTATCATCAGCAATATTATCTTCAGCACCAAGACGAACCTTACTGTCAGATTATTATTAATCCAAAATTAGATAAGCTGGAAGAAAAATTTGAATCTCTCCTTAAATAGCTTACTTTACTGAGCAAGGAGCAAAATGGAAGATTCTTATCTTCATATACAGCTCATAGTCAAACCGCATACTCGGGTAAATTCGTGGTCGAAAAATAGTCAATTTTAACCCTTTTACCATGAGAATTACAATTAGATTCATTAACTTAGTAGTAGGAATTTCCGAACTAGTGCTCGGTTTTCGTTTTTTGATGCGTCTTTTTGGAGCTAATCCGGCCACCCCCTTTGTACGCTGGATTTATGAAACTAGCCAACCCATCTTATACCCCTTCCGCGGCATCTTTCCCCCGCAAGTTATCGAATCCGGATTTGTCTTTGAGTTTACTACCCTCTTTGCCATGGTCGCCTATGCCGTCTTGGGATTTGTGATTATCGAATTAGTGCGTCTTATCCATGCTTCTGTTCATCGCCATCATCACCACGAAGATCTTGGCGCTAGAAGAAGTGCCTAGTCATTAATCAATACCTATGACAAAAAATAAAGAGACTAAAACAAAAATTACTACCGACCACGACGAAATTAGAAAATGGGCGGAAAAGCGCGATGGTATTCCAAGTAAGGTAAAAGGTGTCCGAGGCGGAGGAATTATTCTGCGCATCGATTTCCCCGGATTTAGCGGAGAGGACACTTTAGAGGAGATAACCTGGGACGAATGGTTTGAGACCTTCGAAGAACAAGACCTTGCTTTCCTCTATCAAGATAAAATAGATAACGAGCCAAGTCACTTCAATAAATTAGTTTCCAGAGAAGGAAACATTGATGAGGATAACGATGCAGAAGACGAAGAAGCGGATGATGAAGATAAAGAGGAAAAAGAAGAAGAGGATGAGCGGAAAAAAGAAGACGATCAAACAGAAAGACGCGAAGAGGCGGCCGAAACTAACTTAGCACGCCCAGCTCACGCAGAGCCTTCTCAAATCCTTCGATAGCTCTCAAAGCATCGCGATACTGCACTAGAACATTTGGGTCATGCGCAATAAGATTTCGCAATTTATGAGCCGCCCAGAGATCATCCAATGATTGCAGTTTGCTTTTATCGATAGCCATGAGCTTTTCTCCTAAACCTTTGCCCGGAAATCCGGATTGCTCCATCACGTCTTCGATCATCTTATCCGCCTCAATGACGGCAAACTTCCACTCGGCATCACGAATGGAGCTGAGGTGTTCTCGCACTTCTTTCCATTTGGCATCGTAAGAGCTTTCCGCTGGCTTCGGTGGATTCCATTCCACTTTCAGTCGGACCGCCCGTTCGGCGAAATAACGATTCATCTTTAATAAAATCCATACAAATAAAACCCCAAAAACAATGGTGGCGATAATACCGATGGTTCGCAACACACTGACAATCGGAGAAACATCTACTGTATTCAATATATGAGCTGCCTGCCCGGTGAAATCGACACGACCCGGAGCATCATTAGAGCTAAGAGAACTCAAAGGATCGACATTCCTGTAAAGATTGCCGAGTACTTGATTATAGATTTCTGATATATTGAAATCGAGAGCCATTTAGATGTTCTCTAAATTATACCCTACTTGAAGAATTTTTTCTTCATCGAATTTTTTACCGATAATTTGCAAACCTACCGGCAAGCCATTTACTGCTCCACAAGGCATAGAGAGAGCCGGCAATCCCGCTAAGTTGACTGGTACAGTGTAAATATCAGAAAGATACATTGAGAGCGGGTCCTCTTTTTCCCCAATCTTAAAAGCGGTGGTCGGGGTGGTCGGTCCAACAATCACATCAAATTTCTCAAAAACTTTTTCAAAATCGTTCGTAATCAAAGTACGAACTTTTTGCGCGCGTAGATAATAGGCATCGTAGTAGCCAGACGACAAGGTGTACGTTCCCAAGACGATGCGGCGGCGAACCTCATCCCCAAATCCCTCTGATCGGCTTTGTAAATAACCATCGAGCAGGTCTTCTCCTTTTTTGTACAGACCATAGCGGATTCCATCATAACGCGCCAGGTTAGAAGAAGCTTCAGCGGGCATTAAAATATAATACGTCGCTAATGAATACTTGGTGTGCGGCAAACTAACTTGATCCACATGCGCTCCCAGCTGTTCGAGCTTACTAATCGCCTGCTCCACTACCTTATTCACCTCTCCATCTAAACCCTCCCCGAAATATTCTTTCGGCATGGCAATTTTTAAACCTTTGATGGGTTTAGAAAGATTGGCCGTAAAATCCGGCACGGGCAATTGCGCCGCGGTGGAATCCATCGGATCCGCTCCGCTCAATATATTCATTAACAGCGCGGCATCATAGATATTTTTAGTCATCGGTCCGATCTGATCCAGGCTCGAAGCCAAAGCCAGTAAACCATAACGAGATACTCGGCCGTAAGTGGGCTTCAAACCAACGATGCCGCAAAAAGCTGCGGGTTGCCGAATTGATCCGCCTGTATCTGAACCCAAAGCGGCCACCGCCAAACCGGCTGCCACGGCTGCGGCTGATCCCCCACTAGACCCTCCCGGCACTCGAGAATGGTCGTGTGGATTTTTCGTTACACCAAAAGCGGAGTTTTCAGTAGAAGAACCCATCGCAAACTCGTCTAAATTAGTTTTCCCTAAAATAACCGCTCCGGCTTCTTTGAGTTTACGCACTACCGTGGCGTCATAAACCGCCACGTGATTTTTTAAAATCTTGGAAGCGGCTGTCGTCACACTTCCCTGCAAAGACATATTGTCTTTCAAAGCCAGTGGTACTCCGCCTAGAATACCTTCGGGACGATCTTCTTTGGTGACCGTTTCGTTCAAGCTTAAGTAGGAGTGCAAACTTTTGTCCTCCTCTTCGATTAGCTTTAAAAATTTCTTATGGAGTTCGTGGGCAGAAAATTCCCCCTTCTCAATACCCTCTCGAACACTTTTGATAGTCAGATTCTTGAGATCCATATTATTCCTGCTTCAAAATCGCTTTCACTTTAAGAAAACCATCTTTAGTCTCCGGCGCCTGCTCTAACATGGCCCGCACTTGTTCGGTATTATCTTCCTCTCTCTTTTTATCTGGTCGCATAATATTAATGGCTCCAATTCCACTGGTCGTTGGGGACACATTTTCGATCGGTAGTTCGTTTAATTGAGCCACATAATCCAAAATCAAAGAAAGCTCCTTTTGGAACTTTTGCTTTTCTTTTTCATTGAGTTTTAATCGGGCCAAAGCCGCGATGCGCTCTACTTCGTTCTCGCTAATCATCAAAAACAGTATATAGTATTTTGTATTTTGTATCCAGTATCTTTAATCTTGAGCTTTATACCATATACCCAACGCAAAGACCTATTTTCCAAGGTATTTGACTCTATTGCGCTCGTGCTCCTCGGCCGTCTTACTGAAAATAGTCTTACCGTCCGGAGCGGAAAGATAGAAGAGATAATCGCTTTGTTGAGGATTTAAAGCGGCCTGAATGGCTCGTTCTCCCGGGTTAGAGATTGGCCCAGCCGGTAAACCAACCCGCATATAAGTATTGTAAGGAGAGTCAATCTTCAACCACTTTAATAAGTTGATCTGAGAAGCATCGCAAAACACTTTCCGAGAAAGGCGCGGTGGAACTTCTTCTCCCGCCCCTTGCAAGCACGCCCCATAAGCGACGCTCGCGTCAATTTGCAACAACATTTTTAGAGCCAAGCGTCTTTCGATAATCCCAGCCACTAGAGCCATGTCTTCGGACTTTTGCACTTCTTTTTCTAACATAGCTGCGACAATGATTTGCTCTCGATTGGGAGATTTACCAACTTGATCCTGAAAATGTTCGGTCATTTTTGCAAACAACTCGTCGACTATTTCTGTTGCCAATCGCGGTTTATCATCCTGTGGTCCCTGGAGACGATAAGTGTCCGGAAAAAGATACCCTTCTTTGGCTTGAGCCTTCTTAACAAACTCTCCTCCTTTAATTAAACCCTGCTCCGCTAAGCGGCGGTCAATTTCCCAGACATTAAACCCCTCTGGGATGGTAATGACAATATCATTGGTCTCTCCCTTTCCCTCTGACAAGATTGAAACTAACTTAGGAATGTTCATCCCCGGAGAAAGAAGGTAGCGTCCCGCTTTAAACTCCCTTTCCTTTCCCACTAAAAGCGTATACAGCAAAAACCAATAGCGATTCCGGACTAAATCTTCTTGCGCCAAAAGACGGGCCACCGTAGAAGACCCGTCTCCTTCTGAAACTATAAATTCTTTTTTAGGGCTATCCGCTTTTCCTGCTGGAACGTAGATGACGATCGTGATCCCCGTCAGGGCAATGGCGATCACCAAAACAAGGATAAGCGCTCGCCGATTTACTTCAGTCATTAAACTATAGCGGCGGTCGGTTAGTTACTTTGACGGGCGGAATTTCCTTTTTACCTGCCTCGAGAGCAGCGAGCTTCTGCTGTACGACTGTATTCTCCTTATTTACTTCAGTTCTCACGATCTCTTGAAGTTGCGCGATGGCTCCGTCAACATCTCCTTTTTCTTCCAACATGAGGGCAAGATACCAACGGGCATTGGCGTAATCTTTAAATAATGTCACCGCTCGCTCCATTTCCACTAAGGCTTTATCCTTAGCACCATCTCGATAGTAAAGCAGTCCCAGCTCAAAGGCTAACCCCGGATTATTCTCATTATTAGCCTTAATTAATTCTAATTGTTTAATAGCTTCTTTGACCCGATTTTGCCGCTCATAAACCAATCCAAGATTGTACAAGGCATTAGCCAAATCAGCTCTTAACTCCGCGGCTTTTTTAAAGCTATTTTCAGCACTCTTGTAATCATTAGCAACAGCCTCTGTTAACTCTTTTTCGTTCTTAACAACAATTTTTTTATTCTTAGCATCAATCAAAGAGGCCGAGGTCCGATCCGCACGAGCCATAAAGAGATTGCCCAGTTTCAAATATCCGTTTGGATCCTTAGGAGCCAGCGCCACGTACTGCTGGTAGGCAGAGATAGCCGCCTGATCCGCACCAGATACGATTTTGACTAGATTTTCATAAATAAATGCAGCCGTAAATGAATCCATGGAGTTGTTTTTCTTCTCCAAAAGCCCATTGGCGATCTTCACCGCTTTTTGAGTCAACTCCTCTAGTCTGACTCGAATAACTTCCGGTTCATCCGTTTTATTGTTCAACTCCGTATCAATCTGGCGCAATAAAGCTGTCGCAAAATTATTAACATAGCCAATATTATCCCCATCAATATCTACCGCTTTACCGAATAAAACTGCGGCCTGTTTAGAATCTGGCTTTTCCGCATTAGCCAAGCGCATCCCGTGAGCAGCATAGATACTGGCTCGATAATCCTGAATAAACGCATAGCCTCTAGCCACTCCCGCCACTAATACCAGCACCACCACTAAAGAAGCGGCCAAAGAAGATGCGGAAAGTTCTTCCATTCTGACCTTTATTTTTTCAGGGGCACTGACGGCCACCCCCATCGCCGCCACCAAGAACCAGAACGCCATTAACAGCGTAAGATCAAATGGATAAAGGAAAAAGAGAGTGAGCGCCGCAAGAAAAGCCGGAAAGAAAGTCCATAAATAACCGGCTCTTTTAACCTGCTCCAATCTTTCCTCTTCGCTCAATTCGCCACCTTTTTTACTGAAGGCCTCTTTGAAGACATAAAAAAGAAAGAAAGCAAAAGCCGCTAACCCCAAAGCTCCTCTTTCAATAAGTAGATTAAAGAATTCAGATGTAGCGTTGGTGAAGCGCGTATTCCAGAAAGCTGTTTGATTAATAGATTCTGGTTTAAAACTATCGAAAGCAGAAATAAAGTTCTCATCTCCTAGTCCAAAAATAGGTTTAATATTAATGACTTCCTTACCAATATCCCAAGAAGCTTTCTGGGAAAGAGCTGGCTCAACCGGAATAGCGTTTCTTTCCTGCAAAGATTGGAAAGCATAAAAATCAAAATATTTAGTAGCCACAATCAGACCCAGCGAACTAACCAAGAAAGCCATCGGTAAAACTAATTGAATCGCTTTTAACTTAGTTCTCTTTGCATTTAATTTAGAAATAAACAACAAGCCTAAAATCACTCCAGCCATTCCCACCACTACGACGGTATAAAACATTAGGCTGTTAACGATCAGAAGCCAAAGAGAAAAAACTACGAAGCAAATCATATATACCACTGACCAGTATTTTTCGCTGGAAGATACTCTCTGCCCGTCTGTTCGATGAGTAAATAGGGTAAAATAGCGCGCCACCAAAAGCACCAAAGACAAGGCGGCTAATCCTGCTAACGCGCCAAAAGAGCCTACCGTATTAAATTTCTCCAGCCCAGCAAGCGCAGACAGACCCAGCCACTTAAAAACAGGAACGCCGAAAACAGCTAACATACCACCCAACACCGCCAAACCCGATCCAAGAGTGAAAAAATTAATCAGCCGCCCAAGATCCTCCTTTTCAAAAAAATTAATAACCAAGAAGGAAAATAAAATCAAAGCCGCCCCAGTAGAAAACCCATTACTAGCCAAAAAGCTATTATGGATCTGCATGGAAAAAAGAGCCGAGAGAAGACCGGAACCCAAGAGCGCCAAGATACCCCATTCCCAGCCACTGCGTTTGAGAAATGCCCCACCCTGCTTGCCAACAATTATCAACCAGACTATGAAAGCCGCCACCACTAGGCCATAAAGCAGCATCTGTTTGGGCATCACCAGTACATCCCCAGGGACAGTAAAAGACATGAACCAAAGTGGCACCAGCGTGACAAGCGTCAGCAATAGACATCTTCCAATCTTACGTAATCCTATAATCGGCTTCTCTTCAAAGGGTTCCTCGTCAACGATTTCTTCTTCCCGCCCCTTTTGCTCGACACTTTCCAAAGCTACCGACTCTTCCGGATAAGAACTGTTGTTCTCAGTCGGCTCTTCGTAACTGACATACTCTAGTTGATCTAAAAGACCATCTGTTCCTTTTTTCTTAAAAGGATTCCACATAATGAGAAAGCATTAGTTACTCACTCAATGAGCGTTCCTCGGACATTGAATCAATAACTAAGACTAAAGTTAGTTTTTACTCGACTCTGCTTTTTACATTTTAACTTGGTCAAAAATCCAGTCAATATTGACCGATAATCGATTTCTAATTGCACTTACACTACCCCACCACTTCACTCTTATCATCTATTTTACAATATTTTTTCTTTCTACCAATTGACTGCTCCGGAAGTATAAAGGGCATAAGAAGAATAGACATGCCCTAGATCATGAAAAGGATCAGTACTAGGCACTAGAGTAGGCCAAGAATATTTTTCAATTGTACCATAAGCCACAATCTTATAATCCTTCCCATCTGATATATACTTATACCCTGCCTCAGGAAGACCCTCTATCTTTCCGACTAAAGGGTCGTTGGGTAGACGCGCCAAGTAGGTCGGGGTGATGCCAAGAATATAATCGATGGGATGCTGATATTCAAACGCATACCAACCACCACTCGAGAGCGGATAAGCACCGTGATCATCATAATATAGCTCTAAGGCTTTTTTAATCTGGACCAAGTTTTGTTTACGAACAGCATCACGTGCTTTAGATCTGGCGGCATTGATCGACACAAATAGGAGGGTACTCAGAAGACCAATGATCAATGCAACAGTTAATAACTCCACCAATGTAAAACCCGCTGTATGTTTATTTTTTCGCCTCATCTAAAATAAATCGATTGGAAACAACTTTAATTTATTTAAACTTCATGGTCTTCAACATTTCTTCCATTTGTGATGCAAAAGCACGATAAGTAGTGGCTTGATAAAGATAACCATTGTGTAAAAACCAAACCTCAAAGGTATCTCCAATATATTCGTCCGTAGATGCAAAGGATAAGGCCGAGACACCCTCAATGATGCTGACATTCTGCGGGTTATTAATAACAGCATCCGGCAAATCTTGCTTTATCCTCTCCGGAGTAATTGATCCAGATTCATCAAATGGAATCACGGATATTTCCATGCCTCGGCCAGGATCTTTGGATTCAAACACGAACTTTTTACCTTCTTCGCCGATGGGAAATTCTTGAATCGTAAAATCTTTAGGGTACTTCATAGAGAATGAACCATCAGAAGTTCCGCCACCGTCATAAGTCTGCGCATCGCCGGCCAAAATCTTTGCATTAGAAGAATCACCGCGCCAAGACAGGAGCCCCCCTAATCCCGAACTGTCTTTATCATTATGCCAAAAATAAAAACCGCCTAAGCTAGCCAGAAACAGGCCCATAAATATTATTTTAGGGAAAATTGTTTTTTTATTCATTATAAAAGTGGGGCATAAGCTCTGATGCTAAGATATATTTTGAGGCTTGCTTAAAAACAGCCCTAAGAGTCCCCTTATCCAGCTCTTTATGATTTGGAATAGTAAGAATCTGACTAACTCTTATTTATAATTCTTCGAAGTTTAACATGACTGCCCTTTTGAGAAATCACGGCAAAACTAAAAGACTCAAAAATCTTTATCACGTCTTTACCTGATAAGACCTTGAGTCTAGGCATGAATTTTTGTAGGTATAGGTAGCTCGAAATTCAATAAAACAGATGGATTTGGAGCAATATCGAAATCAGCAGCGTTTTCTCCTTCGAGATGCAACTCTACAGCTTCTTGTATATTTTTAGCCAACTCGTCTAAGGTCTTACCCTGAGTCACTATGGCTAAATCAGCACCCTCAGCAATATAGTACTTATCACCTTTAGAGATGTGAAACTGGATGATTCTTTTCATGGATGAATTATAACAAATAAAATATGAGCATACAATGGGCAATCCTTTTCAGCGAGTTCGGGTTGAGCACCTTATTACTCCACCTGACTTCCAGTTGCATAGTAATCAAACTCCGTCTTGTTCACCATCACAATCTTGTTCCAATCGAGTTTCAGCCTATTAAAGACAGCGATGTCTTTAACTAATCTTTTGGTTTGAGTTCCTTCGCCCGCCGTAGCCTTTGGCGAAGGCGGGTCAATCAGGTAAACCT
>JAUSIQ010000027.1 GCA_030647955.1 bacterium
ATGCGTGGTCAACCATTTTCTGAAATTTTCTAAATAAAGGAGTAGAATTAAAAAATATTTTTATGCCAAAGCAATATCTCACCGTTAACGAAGTGGCCAGAATCCTCGGAGTTAGTCCCTTGACAGTTCGCAACTGGGATCAAAAAGGACGCCTTAAAGCTTATCGGAATCCGATGAACAACTATCGTCTATACAAAATCAGCGACGTTGAGGACCTTCTTCAGGGAATAGAGGGGAGCAAATCAAAAGTTACCAAAGATAAAAAACCCGCAGAGATAGCCCAGGCTGTCGAAGCTGTAAAAGAGGCGCAAGCTGAACAAATTATAGAAACCGTAAAGGCACCCACTGAAGAAAAAACTGAATTCAAAAAATTACAGATTGATGCGGAATAATTTTTTAGAAAAGTGTATTTAAAAATCCCGTCACTGACGGGATTGTTTTTAGGAAATTGGATTCCTAAATAATTCAGATGGCAGAGTGATTTGATAAGCTGCTAATTTCCTAGTGATGCGAAAATCAAATCGTATTACCGAACAGGGACCCCAGGCTGGACCACCAGCGGGAACGCCCCATACGGAAGAAAATAAATTTTGCTTTGGAAAATCCAGTTTCAATCCAAACGGTCCGTTAAACATCTGGCCGCCGGTCTTCACATGAAAAGCATTGCGTGTGACAGCGTTACCGCCCATATGATCGTCGCCGCCTAAATTAACGGTAAAGCGTCCCTCTTCAAAATCATCGGACGTACCACGATGTGAGAAATTACGAATCATTGTGCTCATATTATCTTCGGTCTTGCTCGATCCATGCTTATGTTTCATAAAGAGACAATATTCGTACCCATCTTTTCCAAGAGAGGAAACGACAAAAGTACCATTGGCCATGCCCGTTCCCCCCATCTGACAGGCCGCGATATTTTTTTCGATATCTTTGGAGTTATAACCACCTCGCAGAATAGAAAGCAAAAGTTCTTTTCGGGTTAACCCTGCTTCAGAAAATGAGACATCGGTGCCGTGCTTAAAAGTATGCTCATTGTGATTTCCCTGACCGATACTAATCACGCCAAGATTGCCAGTCATCTTGATGCCAACTTTCTTCGCTCGCTCCAGTACGCCTTTGAAGAAATTCATATAGGGCATCATGGCTTTACCATAAGCTTCAATCTGTCTTTCGGGTTGCAAAACGCCACTCACCACCGTATTGAAGAGCGCCAGCTTGATGAGGGTTTTGATTTTATCTTCGTCAGATAACTTTTCATTCTTAGCGATAGCCGCTAAAGCAGCTAATAGATCTTCTGGATCTAGCCACTGCGGATGTATTTCTTTGTAAACCTGATAATTTAACCAATGCTGAATATCGCCGTCGATCTGATAAAGATGGATCGGCGCCTTGTCTCTGATAAAAGCTTCGAAAAGAACCTGATAGTGGTGTTTCAAAAACCTATATCCGACATCCTTGTCGGAATCATAACGCGCGATAAAGGCTGCTCCATAGTGTGTACAGCCTTCTTTGTAGCTATAGACCATCTTTCCGCGACGATCTTGGCCGCTAACTAAATTTGCCAACCCCTCTTCCGTTCCAAAGATCTCCGGATTAGTTAAGAAATCACTGCGGTTCCAATCCAGACGCGGAATGGGAGCCGGCTCAAAAAACCGAATCGTCTGTGTACCGGACTGAAAATTAGTCGTACTTGCTAAACGAGCCAAAGGATCCTTGGCCTTAAGCATCCGCCTCACGGTTTCGCGATAAAGCTGAGAGTCGATGCAAGGCATCAATTGCACCACATCCGTCATCCGCACATCATCCAAGGTGGACTTTCTATCTCGAATACGAAAACTACCATGAAGACCTACACCCCAAGGATTTAAGCCTCCACCCAAGACAATCGCCGGAATCCTATTTCCAGGATTGGACTTGGCAAAATTATAAATCCCTCGGCGTAAACGCCCGGCTAGTCCGCCGCGATGCGAGACCATCGTTTTATCACTCACAATAGATATGAGTTGCTTACCCATCTTTACGTAAGTATCCCCTACGCCAATAACCTTAGCGTTAGGAATGTCAGATTCGATACGATGGGCCAAATAGTTAGTCATGAGCTTCCGTCGCTCATTGATATGACCGGAAGAGATGTTGCCCATTAACGCCAAGATCCGGTCATAAATCTGCCAATCATTAACCTCTTCCATTAATCTTTCTACTGACGCATCGTCGCCTGCCTTATTCGCCTGGCGTAATTGAATACGCAACTCACCGATCTTTTTATGCGCGAAAGCCTTCTCCTGAAAAACTTCTACTCGCAAAGCTTCGTTGGCATAATACATCGCGATCGATTCTTCGCTTTCTCCAAAGGTCACATAGACGTTGCCCTTAAAAATGGGCTCGCCTTTTTCGTTTAAAAACTTCTGACGAACTACTTTGAAAATCTGATCGAGATAAACTTTGATCGTCATGAAGACAACTTTACCGTCTTTAATCCGCTTAGCTAACGGCCCAATCTCTTTGAGAACTGCCTTAGGATACCCGGATTCTAAAAGTTTCGGGTCAAGCTCTAGGCCCACCACTTGGGTGCGATAAGGCCGCTCTTTTCCGTACTTCTGCACTAAGCAATAGATAAGATTGCCAGAGATAATTACCGCGTCATGATTCTCGGCCTGGGCTAGACGCAAAGCGTTTCTAAAGATATCTGTAGATTCCGTAGCAGAAGCCAAAGTTCCCACTAGCGGAGAATTGATCACCTGCACCACGGGACGGTCCGGATCTTTAACTTTAATAACATACGGAGAAGCTCCGTCGGTTTTCGGTATATCTACTGTCGGAATTTTCTTGAGATCTCCAAAGAGCATCTCGAAACGTCTCGCGGCAATGGATTTTTCTCTCAGCAATGCTTCGCGTTGTGCGAGAGTCGGTTCAATTTCTTTTTCTATTTTTTTCCGAGGAACCGCTAACTGCTTGCGTTCTCGGATTACCTTCGCCATAATAAGCATCTCCTAATTTTTAAAAAACAAAAGATGAGGTGATCATAACAAAACACAAAAACAGGACAACGTTGACGTTGTCCTGTTTTTGTTGAATAGGTGGGAAATTGGCGGGGGTGCCCCGACTCGAACGGGGATACTTGCTTTTGGAGAGCAAAGTCCTGCCATTGAACGACACCCCCACAAAGAAAGCAAGATTATTTCTTGCTTTCTTTGTGTTCGGTATGTGCTCGACACCACTTACAGAATTTCTTCAAAGTAATGACACGCTCTACCTTCTTCTTATTCTTGGAAGTGAAGTAATTAAAGCGCTTGCACTTTCCACACTTCAATTTGATCAAATTATCCTGGGCCATAAAAAATAATTAATGCTTACTTGAGCCGATGGTCGGGATTGAACCGACGACCTACTCCTTACCATGGAGTTGCTCTGCCACTGAGCTACATCGGCGAAAGAATTTCTAGCAAATCCTGCACTGAGAACAATTTATTGTTCATTATTTTGTGGGGGCGGTAGGATTTGCACCTACGTAGGCCTATGGCCGGCAGATTTACAGTCTGCTGTGATTGACTACTCCACCACACCCCCGATTTTTAATTTTCATCTAGAGCCGATGTGGTGAATCGAACACCAGTAAGCGGTTTACAAAACCGCTGCTCTGCCACTGAGCTACATCGGCGCATAACTAGTGTTCATCGTCTATTTTGCTTAAAGTTCTACTTTTCCTACCACGCCCCCTATTCAAGCCCGCATAGGTGGGGCCGATCGCATCACAGTTTGGACAGATAAGACGAAGATTATCTTCGATATTATTACGCCAATCACCATCAATATGATCAGCAACTAATGGAACTTTGCCCGTTTTAATATTAGTCCTTGACCATCCGCATAAACAACATTTGTCCCCAAATTTCTTCCGTAGGTAATTCTTAACATGTCTCGAAACTATACCCAAACTGGGTTGTACACCGCCAACACGACCCTCTTTCCACTTCTGTATGTATATTTTATATTGATATTCAATTTGACAAGCATTGCTACAATATTTATATCCTATTCGAGCTGTTTTTTCTTTACAAATCAAACACCTATTATCCCTCTTGCTAATATTGACCATGTCCTTATAATAATCTAAATTTGCGACCAGTGCAAAATTTAACAGCGGTCTATAATTTGAAAGATCCTCTTTCCAGAGCCGACCCCGGGACTCGAACCCGGAACCCTTCGCTTACGATGCGAATGCTCTGCCATTGAGCTAGGTCGGCTTATGAGCTCGCTACATCGGCAGCATCGTCTCCGTTCTGGCTAACTTGTCTTTCGTTTTGTCGTCATCCGGATCAAGTTTCAAGGCTGTTTTTAAAGATTCCTGCGCATCCACAAAATTTTTCATCGCAATATAAATGTCTCCTAAACGACGGTACAATTCAGCGTTTTTAGGATCCTTGGCAATTTCAATGATTAAAGACTGCTCTTCTTTTTTATAATTTACAGGGGGCTCTACTGGAAAAACCTTAACCGGTCCTGTCACGACTTTTACTGCCTGGGAAATGGCCTCTTTAGTATTTTTAACTTCCGGGGTGTTACTTTTTATTTTCTTGATTAAAGAGTTAGCCCAACCCTCTAGCTTTAAGGATACCACTTTTAATCGCCGTAAAAACTTTTCGAACTCTCGAAGAAGATAACCCTGATAAGAAACCCAGTCTAGTTTTTTGAAGCTTTGCTGAAGCTCTGGGAAAAAGTCTGAAAAAAAACTACCCACCATCTTTTGCTCTGCATCAATCGGTAGCTTCTTGAGATAGGGAAACTTGCGCCAGACAATAAGCAGGATCCCCAGCATCAGTCCGGCGATGATAAATAATGGAATTTGTAAGTACATATCGTAAGCGCTATTCGATAGCTCTGCTTAAATTTCAAACCTTACAAACTGGCCCACTCTGATATTCTCTCCCAACTTGGCGATATGTTGGTTGATTAAGTCAGTGACAGTTACGGAAGGATCCTTAATAAACGGCTGAGCCAAAAGCTCTTCCACGTTTTGCGGACACATCGAAGCAACCTGCATAGCCAGATCGTGGGCTAGTTTTTGGAATTCGGCATTGCGAGCCACAAAGTCCGTTTCCGAACCTAGAGACAAAAGAGCGCCCACTTTTTTAGTGTTGTGAATATAGGACTCAATTACTCCTTCCTTAATCTCACGGGAAGACTTTTTATCGGCGATAACCACTCCGCGTGACTTTAAGATTTCCAGCATCTTGGCCTCATCCCCTTCTGCTTCCCGCATCGCCTTGGAAATTTCTCCTACCGACAAGCCGGTCGTTTCCCTGATTTTCTTAATCTTTTCAATATCAGACATAGATAGGGCTTAATATATAGGAAGCGTCTCGACTATTTCTTTAGAGAATCTTTGAGAGATTTAATAATTAGCTCCAAAGAGCGTCGCGCATTATCATTAGCGGCAATAGGAAAAGCGATCTGATTGGGGTCGCTTTCGGTGTTTACCACTCCCGCCACCTTAATCTTCATTACTTGTGCCTCACGAATAGCTAAGATGCTCTCTTTCACAGAGGAAACAAAAACCACATCCGGTAGACGGGTTAACTTAGTTAAGCCTCCGAATTTCTCTCGCAGCTTTCCAAGCTCTTTCTCTTTCATCAATCTTTCCTTTTTAGTGTACTTATCAAAGCCTCCCGTCGCCGACTCCTTTTCTAACGCCTCTAGGTGCTGAACGCGGGAATTAATGGTTTTGAAATTTGTTAAAGTTCCCCCTAACCAACGATTAACCACAAAAGGCATATTAAGACTCTCCGCCATATCTTTAACCAAATCGGCAGACTGCTTAGATACCCCCACGAATAAAATAACTTTATTTTCTTCGATGGCCTTCTTCAAAAAATCCACGGCGGAAATAATCCCTTGGCGGGTTTTGATTAGGTCAATAATATAAATATTGTCTCGTAAGAGATAAACAAATGGCTTCATTTTGGGGTTAAAAATGGACTTCTTTCGTCCAAAATGCATCCCGGCTTTGACCATCTCTTCGTAGGTTGGTAGTGATAATTCAGACATGGTTTAGAGTATATCAAAGTTGACCTTTTAGATCAAGAGTGATAGACTACATCCTATGAAAACGGATATTCATCCTCAATATAATTCCCAGGCCAAAGTGCAGTGCGCTTGCGGCAATACCTGGGTTACGGGCTCCACTTCGGCCACTTTAGAAGTGGAAATTTGCTCTAAATGCCACCCTTTCTACTCTGGAAAAGAGAAGATTTTAGATACCAGCGGTAGAGTAGACAAATTCAAGCGCCGCCAGGCTAAGACCGAGAAAAAGACTCTCAAGTCCTAACTTAACACCTTGTCCGTAGAAACTCTCAAAAAAGAACTGTTGGAAATTGAGGCTAAACTCATGGATCCCGCCATCACTTCCGACTATAAGAAAGTAGCGGAGCTCTCTAAAAGATACGCTGACATCCAACGGATGATGGAACAGGGAGAAGACGATAACTCCCCTCGTGAGATCATTGTCGAAATCAGAGCCGGAGCCGGCGGAGACGAAGCGGCTCTTTTTGCTGCCAATTTATTCGGCATGTACAAGAAGTATGCCCTCGCCCACGGCTGGGAAGTCAGTACTATCGATTACAATCAGAACTCCATTGGTGGATATAAGCACATCGCTTTCGAGATCCGAGGGAAAGATTCCTACAAACTAATGCGCTACGAAAGCGGCGTACACCGCGTTCAGCGCGTACCGGACACCGAGAAGAGTGGACGAGTACATACTTCCACCGCTACTATCGCCGTCTTGCCCGTCGTCAAAGAAACGGAATTCGTTATCAAGCCAGAAGAGCTGGAAATTGAGTTTACTCGCGCCGGTGGTCCAGGAGGACAGAACGTTAATAAGGTTGAAACGGCCGTAAGAATCCTGCATAAACCTTCTGGCTTAGTAGTCTTTTCTAGAGAAGAACGCTCTCAGGGCCGCAACCGCGAAAAGGGTATGGAACTTTTGCGCTCCAAATTAGCCAGCATGAAGAAGGAAGAAGAAGAGCAAAAACTTGGCTCTGATCGCCGCGCTCAAATTGGCACCGGAGATCGTTCCGAAAAAATTCGCACCTATAACTTCCCCCAAGATCGAATCACAGATCACCGTATAAAAAAGAATTGGAGCAACATCGAGAGCATTATGGATGGTAACCTCGACGATATATTTGAATCTTTCAAAAACTTAGGCTAACATAAACATATAAGTTTTATAAAATAAGCTATATGGAAAATAAGAAGAACACCCTACCGGGTCCCGTATTTGAAGCCGGTCCCGGATGGGGAGAAAAGATTGGTCGATGGATAAAAGATAATGCTTTGAGCAAGATCTTGCCAGTCTTCGCCACTATCGTGCTCCTGGCCGGAATTGCCAAAGTTTATAGCAAACCCTCTCAACCCGAAGAGACGCCCGAAGATAAGCTCTCTCAGCAAGAAGAAACTCCTCAAGAAATTCTTGTACAGGTTCGCCCCAGAGATGGTATCGTCTTCGTCAGTCGTCGTGCCCTTGATGAATATTTAAAAGAATTTCCGGAGCTGAAACTGAAGCCGGAGGAGCGACTCCATATTGAAAATATCTTTCTTACGAAGTTTAAGGGAGTAGTGCTTAGCGCGGGACAAGAGGTGGCCTTCTTAAAAACAGATCTCGCCGAAGCTATCAATGAAGCCCTGCAATTGTCAGAAGGGAAAAGACAAAAGTTAAGAGCTTACATAAAATAGCAAAAAAAATACCCTTCTCGGGGTATTTTTTTTGCTTCCTTACTTTGCCACTGCTTCACCTTCAGCACCAGCCTCACCTTCAGGCACTTCCTCTTCTTTCTCTTTCTTGATAACCTCCACGTCTTCGATTCCGCCCACTGGCACAGCTAGCTGTTTATCCAGTTCTTCTTGAGAAATCGGTTCCTGCACCAAGACAACAATAGAATCAAGTTTATCTTTAACCTCTACTCCTTCCGGCAATTTAAGATCTTGAATTAAAATTTCTCCGCCGAAATTCTGCAGACTAGAAATATCGACTTGAATCTCATGAGGGAGATTCTGGGGAAGAGCCTCTACCGTAATCTCGTTAATATTCTTAACCAAAATTCCACCCAGGCTCTTAACCGCCGGTGCCTCTCCAATAAAAACCAAAGGGATATCGGTGGTTACTTTTTCGTCTAAGTTTACTTTATAGAAATCAGCGTGCACTAGTTCATCCGATATGGCGTCTTTGGAAACATCGTAAATGATGACGGGCAAAGACTTGCCATCCAAATCCACATAGATCAAAGAAGACTCCCCTGCCTTAGCGTAAGCTCCCTCGAAATCCTTGACCTTCACCTGCACCGAAGCAGATTTAAAATCGTGTCCGTAAATGACCGCAGGCAAATAGCCATCATTTCTGACTGCTTTGAGGGTCTTCATGCCCGCTACTCTTTTTTCAGCTTTTATTTGAATTTTGTCCATCCCGTACGAAATAGCTGTTACGCAGTAATTAGCATAAGTTACATATGCGCACCATACTATTGAGTTAATCTATAAGGTAAGGAATCCCGGACCCGAAAGGGCTATTTCGTACGGGATCCATATCAGAACGTATATTAACTGAAAAACAAAGTAATGTCCAGAGGGAGTTCCCTACTCTACGGTACTACCCAGAAGGTAATACTCCCACTCCGTCTTGTTCACCATCACAATCTTGTTCCAATCGAGTTTCAGCCTATTAAAGACAGCGATGTCTTTAACTAATCTTTTGGTTTGAGTTCCTTCGCCCGCCGTAGCCTTTGGCGAAGGCGGGTCAATCAGGTAAACCT
>JAUSIQ010000029.1 GCA_030647955.1 bacterium
TTTCTTAAATAGAAATGCGATTTTCCTTTCGTTGGGCGTGGCAGTTACAGCTACCCTGGGGAGCTTATTTTATTCAAACGTTCTGGGGTATGAACCTTGTGAATTGTGCTGGCTCCAAAGAATTTTTATATATCCTCAAGTGGCGATGTTGGTGGTAGCGCTTTGGAAGAAAGATTATGCAGTTTTCCCATATGTTTTTACTCTTTCAGTAATTGGAGCTTTTATAGCAGGTTATCATTATCTGCTCCAACTAGGCGTTCTCCCTTCTATTATTTGCTCTGCGGTGGAATCTTCTACTACTTGCTCCCAGCGCTATGTGATGGACCTTGGGTATATCACTATTCCGATGATGGCTCTTACTGCATTTCTTTTCCTCGCTCTTTTCTCGGGGATAGCTTTATTAAGAAAAACGAAATAGGAGTCAGAATTTAATTGAGCCACCTCGCGGACCTTCTCTAATTTTGATATTGGTCAACAAGTTGAGTATAATCATTATTATGTCGAAGTCTAGAAAGCTAAAAGAACAATGTCTTAGCTGCGGTAAAGAGCCGAAACGAGCCGGATATAAGTACTGTAGTAATAAGTGCCAGATGGAATATCAGTACCAGTCGTATATTAAAAGGTGGAAAGTTGGAGAAGAGGATGGATTACAGGATTTAGGCATAGTCTCGGGATATATTAAGCGCTACTTAAGAAGAAAATTTGAGAATAAGTGTTGCTTGTGTGGATGGTCGGAGGTTAATCTAAAAACTGGCGAAATTCCATTAGTTGCTGACCACGTAGATGGCAACTGGCGTAATAATATTGAGAGCAATCTCCGTTTAATTTGCCCGAATTGCGATGCATTAACTCCTACATACGCCGGATTGAATAGAGGGAATGGTAGGAGAAATCGAGCTTTGAGTAACAGAGCTAAAGAAGGTCGCTTGCTAATTATAAAACGCCGGAGTAACTCAGTGGTAGAGTAGCTGTTTCGTAAACAGCAAGTCGCGAGTTCGATCCTCGCCTCCGGCTCAACTAAGAATAAGTTTTTTCAGTAATTCTAGTTTTTCGTTAACGATCTCCGGGCTTTTGCCTTCAATCGTAAGACGTAGAAGGGGATCATTTGCGCTTGGACGGAGGTTAAGCCACCAATCTTCGTAGGCTACAGAAAGACCATCAAACCAATTGATCTCTTTAGCGTCCCCGAAATTTTTAGCGATTTTCTCGAGACGTTCTTGTGACCTGTCCTCTAGGTTGAAATTAATTTCGCCCGTAGAAAAGTACTTGTGATAGCGATTAATGACCTCACTTATTTTTTGATTTGCTTGCGATAGGGCTACGAGGAAGTAAAGAAAGCTTAGAAGGGCCGATTCTGCATAAAAGAAATCTTGATAATAGAAATGACCGGAGCGCTCAGCTGCAAAGATTGCTTTTTCCCTTCGCATTATCTCCTTTACGTAGAAATGACCGGTTCGGGATTTAATTGCTCTCCCCCCATTTTTCTCAATAGTTTCGGGTACAATACGGCTTGAGCGAATATCATAAACGATGCTTGCTCCAGGATGATTTTTCAGAAATAGTTCCTCAGCAAGGAATGTTGCAACTAGGTCAGCCATGATCATTTGGCCGGTTTCATTAATGAAACCGATCCGATCGGCGTCTCCATCGAAGGCAATTCCAAAATCTGCGCTTACTTCTCGTACTTTGTTTTGTAGGTCCTTAAGGTTCTCTTCTCTAAGTGGGTCAGCTTCATGATTTGGGAAAGTCATGTCTATATCGAAAAACAGAGGTACTGCTTCGATAGGTAATTGCTTGAGCAACTTTGAAAGAATTAATCCTGCCATTCCGTTGCCTGGATCAATAACTACTTTGAGTGGTTTAATTTCAGTACCCTTAATTTTTCCAAGGATGAAATTGAGATAATCATCTTCAAAATTTCTTTGCTCAACTTTTAGAGGCTCGGAAAGAGCAGGTTTAGGTTCAATATGCGCTGCTAAATCCCGGAGTTCTTCCATCCCTTTGCCAGTGCCAATATTAATAGCGCCTTTCAGCGACACCTTGAAGCCATTATGAGGAGGTGGAATATGGGACGCTGTTATCATGATGCCTCCATCTACCCCAGCATGATTGATAGAAAAATAATGCATTGGGCTTGTCGCAAGTCCGCCATCAATAATTTCTAAGCCTTCTTCCAGAAGTCCTTTAATGAGGGCGTCTTTGAGCGCGGGAGAGGTCGGACGCGCGTCAGCTTGAACAACAATCTTAGGGTTTTGAAGACCAGTTTTGTCTTTTAGGAATTGGGCGTAGGCTCGCCCGATGCGGTAAGCGCCATCAGCATCTACCTCATTAGGCACAATTCCTCTAATGTCGTATGCTCTAAAAACGTTGGGGTTAAGCATTTGTAAGAATTTGTTCCACGCGGGCTAAATCTTGGGGAGTAGTAACCACTAGCCAGCTCTCTGCGTGGACTGCTTTTACCGCATGGTCTTTCACCATTTTTCCGATAACCGTTGGAAGATAGAACTCGCCGTTAGGATGTTGCTCACCAGGGTATTTAAAAATATTTGAATCAAGGAGGGCGGCGCCGGTGTTTACAAGATTAGTCTTAGGGAATTCTGGTTTTTCGATAATGCTAAACAGATATCCATTTTCATCGAGTTCAACTACGCCGAATGGTCGAGGGTCCGCAGTTTCGCTTACGATTATTGCTCGGGGATAGTTGAGACATTCCTCAAAGCTCTCTTTGTCGATAATGTCTTCTCCGTTTAGAACAAAAAATCTTTCGCCATCTTTTATAAGATCCTTGGCGAGAGAGGTAGCATGAAAGGTCCCCAAGGGTGCCGATTGCTCGACATAGGTGACCCGTCGCCCTAGAAAATTATTACCGCAGTGCTTTTGAATCATATGGCCCAAGTAACCCACGACAATAATAAGCTCATCCACTTCTTTGGGGAGACGTTCCACAATGTGTTCAATGAGAGGCTTGCCCTGAATTCGAAGGAGAGGTTTTGGAGTGGTCTCAGTTAGGGGACGCATCCGACGTCCTTCACCGGCGGCTAGGATAATGGC
>JAUSIQ010000034.1 GCA_030647955.1 bacterium
TTTCTCGATCACAACTGCTCGGCCGCGGGGACCTAAGGTCATCCGCACAGCGTCCGCTAACTGATCAATACCCTTTTTGATTGCGAGCCTTGCGTCGTTATTAAATTTGATTTGTTTTGCCATAATAATTTAAATTACAAATTACAATTTCCAAATTTCAAAACGTTTTGTTATTTGTCATTTGGTGCTTGGTTCTTTGAGCCATCATTCTATAATGGCGAGTATATCATCTTCATCCCCGACTAGATATTTTTTACCGTTAACTTCAATCTCATCCGGACCGTATTTTTTAAAAAGGACTAAGTCTCCGACTTTAACTGACATGGGAATCAATTTCCCATCTTCGTTATGCTTCCCGGGACCAGTGGCTACGACACGGCCCTTCAAGGGTTTTTCTTTTGCTGTTTCCGGAATAACAATGCCTGACTTGGTAGTCATCTCTTCTTCGACAGGCTCAATAAATACTCTATTAGAAAGTGGTTTTAAGTTCATAGCCTTTCATTTATAAGGAAAAGGAGATGCTCCGTCAAGTGCTTCTCTTCATCATTTCTTCAATTCTTGCCGTATCAGGGTGAAACTCGAGCTCGCTATCGTTATAGATAAATCTTGGTTTGCGGCCGAGAGTATGCGGAAGACCTGACTCAATTCTCTTAATCTGATTTTCTTTTAATATTCCTTCGATCTTATTGCCAAAAATGCCGCCGAGAATCCATTCTAAAAATTTCTTTGTGAGAGTGCTTGTTCGATGAATATAGCGACTGTCTCTTCTGTAAATTCTTTGCGACTCCATCCAATCATTAGCCCTGAAAAAATCTCGAATCTTATTTTCATTACCAAGCACTGGAACTAGATTTTGATAGAGACGATCCCAATATTCATTATGAGGCGGACTTAAGCGATAACTCTTCGGGGTGATAAAATGATTGAGGCAAATTTTGTCGGAGACTTCTCCTTTTCCGTCTAACTTAGAGCGGCGCCACCCCATAACTTGGGAAAATGAAACTCCGAAAAATCTTGCGGTAAAGATTCTTCCACGCCTCACTCCCACAATGACATCGAAATCAGATTTTTCGTGAAGTTTACCTGTAGCTAGAGAACCTGAGGCGAGCACAAAATCCACGAAAGGCACAAAACGGAAAAGCCGTACTCGCTTCAGAAATTTTCGCCATTTACTCTCGGCCAAGTTAGAGGGTTCACTCCTCATCAATATTAGGCCTATCTAATGCAACGGGCTCGATGCCGGCCGCCTCGCCGCTAATCCGCATCACGTCTTTATCGATTTTTCCCAGCTCTTTATAGGCGGAGTTATAAGCGTTTACGGATGTTCCTAAGTGAGTGCCCAGCTTTTCCATATACGTTTCGTAGCTCGAGAGATGACGGCCCAGCTCCCCCACTCTTTTTCTAATCTCTTTTGCAGATTCTTCAATTTGCAAGGCTTTCAAGCCTTGGAGAACGGTTTGGAGATAAGCGAGGAAGGTAGTAGGCGAGACGATCATCACTTTTTTCTCGCCGGCGGCATACTGGATTAAATCACGAGTGGTAGAGTGAACAGCCCCAATCTTATTAACCAACAAATCGTAATAAACGGCCTCCGAGGGAATAAACATAAAGGCGAACTCCATTGTTCCCTCTTCCGGTTTAATATATTTGGAAGTTTCATCAATACGGTTCTTAAGATCATCGCGAAAAGCTGCTTCCAAGCGTTTTCTCTCCCCCTCGTCTCTTGTGTCCAAAAGACGATTATAGTTTTCCAAGCTGAATTTTGAGTCAATTGGGATGATTTTTTCTTTTACGAAAACAACGGCATCCACCGCGGTACCGTCTTTAAATTGATATTGCATCTGAAATGTTCCCGGCGGCATAACATTTTTTAGCACTGTTTCCAGATAATATTCGCCGAGCACGCCTCGCTGTTTTGGGTTTTTTAGAATGTCTTGCAAGCTTTCCAGTTGCTTGGCAATATCCACCACCTGCTTTTGACCTTCGCCCACTTTAGTAAGCTCTTGGGTAATTTCTCTGATGATCTTTGCGCTCTCACCGAATTGCCGCTGCAAAATCTTAGCCGATTCCCCGAGTTTATTGTCCATGGTTCTATTGATCTCAGTCATCTGATTTTGGAGAAGAACCAGCGATTGGCTATCTTCAGTTTTGCCGCGCCTTAAGAGAAGAAAAACTACAATGCCAAGGAGTATTAAATTGCCTACGACAAGTAAGGTTTCCATAGTCCCTACTAATTATAGGTCAAGTAGTATAATGAGGCCATGAAACGGATTGTAATTCTGGGAGCCGGATTTGGCGGCTTGCGGGCGGCGATTGTCCTGGGAAAGAAGAGCAAGGACCTGGGAAGAAAGGGATATCAGATAACTTTAATCGATAGGAATAGATATCACACCTACACACCCCTTCTCTATGAAATTAGTACTACTTCCAAAGAAACGGCTAATTATCTTGATTTGAAGTCAGTCACTACCTACTCGGTGGAAGGGGTGCTTATGGGTTTGTCGATAGAGTTTATCCAAAGCGAAGTGAGCAATATCGATGTAGTTAATAAACAAATTGAGCTAGAGGATAAAAAGATTGATTACGAGTACCTAATTCTAGCTCTGGGATCAGAGACTAATTTCTTCGATATCCCAGGATTGAAAGAGGGCGCCCTTGAACTTAAAAGCTTGAATGACGCCATAAAGATTAGGGATGCTGTCTGGGAGAAAATTGAGAGCACGCCGACTGATGAACAAGTTGATATCGTGATTGGCGGGGCTGGTTCAACGGGAGTGGAGCTCGCGGGAGAAGTTCAAGAGTGGATAAGCCAAATGAGAAAAGAGGGCTATTCCTGCAAGACGAGTGTCACCTTAATTGATGCAGCCCCTACGATTCTCAGTGGCTTTGAGCCAAAGATAGTGAAACGCGCAACTGCACGATTAAAAAAACTCGGTACCAATATTCTCTCTGAAGAGAGAGTAACTAAAGTAGAGCAGGACAAGGTGTTCCTTGGAAGCGGCAAGATCGTCTCTTACGATATTTTAATCTGGACTGGAGGAGTGAAAGCTAACTCAATTGCTGAGAAATTGCCTATCAAGAAAGAAAAACAGGGCAGGATTGGAGTTGGCGGCGAGCTCAAGAATGTCTATGGGATTGGAGATATAGTCTGTGTTCACGATGGAGAAGGCAAACCGGTGCCAATGGTGGCAAGGGCGGCAATTATTCAAGGATCAGTCGCGGCTAAAAATATTATAAGTGAAATTAAGGGGGCTAAGTCCCACTTGAAATATAATCCGAGAGAATATCCTTACATTATTCCAATCGGTGGGAAATATGCGATCGCGAAAATTGGCCCCTTGGTTATTGTGGGGTTCTTCGGCTGGATTATGAAAGGGCTTATAGAACTTAACTACCTAGACTCAATTATGCCGCTTGGCAGGGCTATTAAAATCTGGCTT
>JAUSIQ010000002.1 GCA_030647955.1 bacterium
CAGTTCGGCCAAGTATCAAAGAAACAATTCGTCGAGTTGAGTTGGCGGGAATAAAGACCGTGATAATAACCGGTGACCATCGCGGCACCGCTATCGCCTTTGCCAGAGAGGTTGGTTTGATATTTGACGATAGTATTGTTATTGATGCTACAGAACTCCGCGCGTTATCGGATAATGATTTAAAAAAACGACTGCCTATGTTGCGCGTCATTTCGCGCGTGTCTCCTCTTGATAAGATGAGGGTTGTAAAAGCGTTTCAAGAGTTGGGAGAAGTGGTGGCGATGACCGGCGACGGGGTGAATGACGCGCCGAGCATCAAGCAAGCGAATATCGGCATCGCCATGGGTTCGGGAACTGAAGTTGCCCGCGATGTCGCGGACTTGGTGCTACTGGATGACAATTTTGAAACAATCACCGCATCCGTGGAAGAAGGCCGCCAGATATTAAATAATATTCGAAAGGTGCTTGTCTATCTTCTTTCTTCCGCGACAGACGAGCTCCTATTGATCGGCGGAGCTCTTCTAACCGGCTTGGCTTTGCCGCTAAACGCGCTTCAGATACTTTGGGTAAATTTTTTCGCGGACAGTTTCCCTGCTGTTGCATTCGCATTTGAAAAAGACATTGACGGGCTAGCTAGACGCCCCCGAAGCATTAAGTCCGGCCTCTTTGATCCTTTAATGAAGTTCTTGATCTTATTTATCGGTCTTTCAACAAGCGCCCTTTTATTTATATTATATTGGTTATTGTTGCGAGTTGGTTTTCCGGAAGAAATTGTAAGGACATTTATTTTCGCCAGTTTTGGAAGTTACACTCTATTTTTGACGCTTTCCGTCAGAAGTTTGGAGAAAAGCATTTTTGAATACCCCCTACTTTCTAATCGCTATCTAGTCATGGGAATAGGTATTGGAATTATTATGATGGGCGCGGCCATTTATGTTCCCTTTTTGCAATCTTTGTTCGGCACCGTCTCCCTACCATTCTATTGGGTGCTTGGGGTTATATTGATTAGGATATTAAATATTGTCGCGATAGAAGTCGGGAAAATGATTTTTCGTCGCAGACAATCAATGGCATAAGATCGATACTTAAGCTGAAATCAGGAGTAGAATAACAGCAGTCCGCCTTCGGCAGGACGGAGTCTTCCTTCGGCGAGACGAAGTCCGCCAAATTCGTTTCCGTCCTGGGTCTGGTTTCGTTCAGCCGTTTCGGATAAAATGAGTTCGAGTCAAACTATAAAGACACACAAAAACAAGCTTTTTTAGCTTTGGTTTAATTATGACAATATTTATTCAAGTGCGGCGATAAAATTGACTTATTACTTAAATTTTGATATAATAGTAGTAAGTAAGTTTTGGCTTGGTTCGCCGTCTTTAACTAATAGTTATATACTATATACCATATGAAAAAAGCTTATATTCTCTCGGCGGTTTTGGTCGCGTTAGTGGTTGGTTTAACTTTCAATAATACCTCGACTTCAGCCGGAACTGTTCCGGCTATTGCCTCAGTTAGCCCGTCTTCCGGGTATCCTTGGAATACCTTTACGATTACGGGTGCTCATTTTGATGCTACTGGCAATACGGTAAGAATTGTCGGACCGCAGACCTATGCCATAGCCGGTGTCACCTCGACTGCTGTCGGTACCAGCATCACTTTTAATATGAGCAATTCCTTTGCTTCCATGGCGGGTTCTATCCCAGCTGGAACCTACAAGGTTTCAGTGGTTAATAGTATTGGAGCTAGTGCAGAATATTCCATTACGCTTAGTACGACCGTCACTCCGACTCCTGTTCCGACGAGCACACCTACTCCAACTCCTACTCCCGGCACCAAGTCGGTGACTTTTACTTATCCCGTTAATGGGGAAACCTTTAAGAAAGGTTCATATTACACCGTGGGATGGAAGCCAGTGGGTTTGAAAAGAGTCGATGTGAAAGTTATTTGTGAGGGTCGTGAGGCGACCTTGGCCAGCAATTTAGAATCATATGAATCTCCGATCATTAACACGGCCGGATTTCAGCCTGGAACAGATTGGACTGATCAGAATGAATGCAGAGTAAAGGTGGCAGATGTAAATTCCAATTCTAGCTGGAGTGGGCCTGTCTTTAAAGTAGGCACCGTTTATTCTACCCCAACCCCAACTCCGAGCTCGGCTGCCTGTGTTCCAAGTAAGACTACGGTAAATACAAACGAGATAGTTACTTTTACTTCCGGTCCTTCTGACTCCAGCGTGGATTACAGCTGGTCCGCTTCTTGGTATGCTCCGGGCGGTGATCCAGTTTATGGAAATGGTAGTGGAATTTTTTCAACGAAGTTCGCTACGTCAGGAGTTAAAACGATCACCCTCAGTAGTTTCGCTATCGGCGCCAGCGTGACTTGTCAGGTGACGGTTGTTGGCCCGTCTACCACTCCGACTCCTACACCAACTCCGGGTAGCTCTTCTATTAGTATTTCGACTATCACTCCTTCCGAAGGAGGATTTGACCGTGATTTTGTAATTCTTGGTTCCAGGTTTGCCTCGAAATTCAATATCTACTTTGTACCGAAGAATCCTGCTAATAACCGGTTCTTAATGCAAAACCAGACCTCCAGAGATGGCGGCACTAAGATTACTTTCAATGTCTCCGACTATTACACGAAAAATAATTTCTACATGCCTTTACATGGGGAATATGAAGTTTACGTCGACGAAGGTGTTGGATTAGTAACCAGTAATCGCTCGGTGGTTAATTTTAAGAAATCCAGCACTACTACTCCCACTCCGACTCTCACCCCGGCTCCGGTTATCACTGTTGCTCCGACCTTAACTTCTATTTCTCCGATTTCCGGTTCGACGGTGGAGACCTTCACCTTGACCGGTAGCAACTTCCTTTCTGTTGGCAATACCGTTAAGTTTAAGCCTAAAGACGCCAACGAGCCATCTTTTAGTCTAGTATATTTGCCTTCCAAAGATGGTGGTACTAAAATAACTTTCAGAATCGAAGATCGTGTAACCCCGAATGCCTTCTTTGCCAAGGTTGGCGATTACGAGGTATCTGTTTCTCATGCATATGGAGAGAGTGCTGTGGTTAATGTGAGTATTTCGGCCAAGAGCGCCACGTCTCCCAGTGATCCGATTATTTTGGACGGAGATTTAATTCGTGCTCGCGGCGAGAACGAAGTTTGGATCGTAAAGATTATGGGAGAAAAGAAAATGAAGCGCTGGTTATTCGGTCCGCAGATCTTCACTGCTTATGGCCACCTCGGCTTCCATAAGGTCAAGGAAGTTTCCAAAGGCACTTTGGATGAATTTCGCACTTCGGTCTTGATCCGTAAATACGATGATCAGAAAGTCTACGAATTAGCCGAATTTGTTCCAGGCGTAAGAGCAGTTAGAAAATGGGTGGATAGTCCCGTCTTCAACACTCGCGGTTATGGATTCTCCGAAGTCTATATCGTGAACGAAAACGAGTTCAAACTCTATACCGAAGGTTCTCCGGCTAACTAAAGAAAAGCCAAACTAAAACGACCCCTCGAGGGGTCGTTTTAGTTTGGGGCATGCGACTTAAAGACTAAGCGCCTGCATAATCTTTTGAACTTGATGTTTGAGTTGCTCTACCTCTTTTCTGACATCTAGTTGTTTTTCTAATTCGTCGAATCGATTGCTGGTCATGCGCGCTAATCCGCCAACCTCTTTCTCAATAGAAATATCGATATCCTTTTTCAAGGAGGTTATCTTTTTATCGAAATATTCTTTGGTGAGTTCTGACATGGCTTTATTTTATCAATCAGGTACTCGATGTCAAATAGCAAGATTTAGCGGACGGCAGAAGCAATAATTACCACTCCCAGAACAATAAAGACGGCGCCAGCGCTCAAGAAGATTTCCAGTAGCGGCCAGGTTTTTTTAGGAGTTTGTTCGTCCATGTATTTCCATTATACCGCACTTAGTTTAGTTGCAAAACGAAGTTGATAACCTTATTTAGTTATCAACATTGCGTACCTTATCAATAGTGGTATATAATAACCACAGAGTGGCGAAAAGTGGATAGAAGTGGATAACTGCTAGAAACCCTAGTATCATGCTGATAGGAGAATATGTTCACAATATTGATACGAAGAAGCGGTTAGCCATTCCTTCAAAATTACGACGAGAGATCGGAGAGAAGGCGATTTTGACGCGAGGCTTGGACGGCTGTCTGTTCTTGTTTTCCGCCAAGGAGTGGGAAGTCTTCGCCGAAAAATTAAGCCACCTTTCTTTCGTAAAGCAGGACACTCGCAGCTTTGTCCGTTTGTTCCTTTCCGGAGCTTCGGAAGTGGATACCGATCAATTAGGGAGAATCTTGATTCCAGATTATTTAAAGGATTACGCGCAGTTGGGCAAGAAAGTAGTGATTGCCGGACTGTTTAATCGTTTAGAGATCTGGGACCACGATAAGTGGGAGACCCATAAAAAATCCCTAGAGACTCAAGCAGATAAAATTGCTGAAAAGCTGGGGGAACTGGGAGTGATATAGAGAGTTAAAAGTTTATCAAGTTATAAAGTTCATCAAGCAAATCTGAAACTTTAAAACTTGAAGAACTTTACGAACTTGATGAACTTATGCCCCACATTCCTGTTCTTTTGAAAGAAGTTGTCGAGTGGCTTAATCCTCAACCGGGACAGAGTTTTATTGACGCTACAGTCAGTGCCGGCGGACATGCCTCTGCGATTTTGGAAAAGACTGGACCAACGGGAAAACTGTTGGGTATCGAGTGGGATCCAGAGATATTCAAAGAATTAAAATCGCGAGAAGGAATGACCGTGGTAAACGACAGTTACGTGAATATCAAAAAGATTGCCGAAGAGCAGGGCTTCAATGAAGTGAATGGCATTCTCTTTGATCTAGGAATTTCTTCCTGGCACGTGGACCAAAGCGGACGAGGATTCAGTTTTCAAAAGGAAGAACTATTGGATATGCGCTTTAACCCGCAGAGTGGAATGTCAGCCCTGGAGGTAGTCAATACTTGGACGGAAGAAGATTTAACCAAGATTATTAAAGAATACGGGGAAGAAGGTTATGCCGATCGTATTGCTAGAGCGATTATCGAGGCCAGAGGAGAAGGAATTATCAAGAATTCTTCTCAATTGGCAGAGATTATCGGTAAAGTGGTACCGCGTCGAGGAAAAATTAATCCGGCGACGAAAACTTTCCAAGCGCTACGCATTGTGGTGAATGGAGAGTTGGAGAATGTGGCAACAGGAATAAAAGAAGCGATTAAAATTTTAAAAAATAATGGGCGATTGGCGGTGATTTCCTTTCAAGGATTGGAAGACAAGATTGTGAAATCAATTTTTAGAGAAGCCCAGAAAGAAGGTTCTATTGAAATTTTGACTAAAAAAGTAGTACGGCCCAGCTGGGACGAGATTCAACAAAATCCTCGCTCTCGCAGTGCCAAAATGAGGGTGATTTTAAAAATATCTTAGCAATTTAGTTAGTGCATCGAGCCGGAACGCCTCGATCCTAATCCTTGACCAATCTAAAAACAAAGAAATTCAAAAGAGATATCCATGGGGTAAAGATCGCTATTTTAAGCGTTCCACAACAAGGATTGTTGGTGATAAACATGGCTCTGGGAGCATTGATCCTAGGCCTACTCGTTTGGTATGCATTCTGGGCAAATAATCTCGGATCCTTTTCTTATCAAGAAAATATCCTCAAGACCCGCCTAGCGGAGTTAACAGGGGAAAATAATCTGTTGGTGGCCGAAAGAGCGGCCGCTTCCGAACTGAACTCTTTATTTGCTTTTGCTCAGCGCGCTGGCTTAGTTGAGCAAAAAAATGTAGAATACGTCTTTGATGAGAAGGGCTTGGCCCAAGCAGATATTGGTCGCTAGTAACTAGCATTTCATGCTCTCTCGCTGGAGAATCAATCTTTTTATTGGAGTCTTGTTGGCCGTCACTGGCCTTGTTTTTTATCGTCTCATTTACCTGGCGCAAATTCGGCACGAGCATTTTGTTAAAGTATCAGATATGCAATATCAAAGCCGTCAGGAGAGTACAGCTCGCCGCGGAGCTATTTATATCAATGACTTCAGTTCGGGAGAAAAACAGGCCGTTGCTCTACAAAAATCCTTTCCCTACATCTACGTCATCCCCAAGGAATCTAAAGATACGGCTTCGAGTGCGCAAAAACTAGTGGGAGTAATTGGCTGGGACCTAGAAGCGGCTTTACAAATTTTCAGCAAAAAAGACGATCCTTTCGAGGTGGTCAAAACTAATCCTACCGATCAGGAGTTAGAAGCGGTGCGCGCCTTGAATACCAAAGAAATTTCCATCGGATACGAGGAAAGAAGATTTTACCCCGAGAGTAATTTTCTTAGCCAGGTATTGGGGTTCTTGGGTTTCGAGGGTGATAAGCGGGTAGGACAATACGGTCTAGAATCTTTTTATGAGAAGAATCTTTCCGCCTCCATTTTTTCTTCCAGTAAATCTACCCAGGAAGAAGTTAAACCGGATGGAGAGGATTTGGTTTTAACTATTGATCGCAATGTTCAGCTTTTTGCGCAAAAAGAATTGGATTACTTGATGAAAAAATGGACGCCGACTTCGGGAGTGATTATTGTTCAGGATCCTAACGATGGCAGTGTTATCGCGATGGTGGGGTCACCCAGCTTTGATCCGAACAATTACGGGCAGTATCGTTTAGAGGATTTCACGAATAAGAATGTGCAAGAAATGTTTGAGCCGGGTTCTTCGTTTAAACCCTTGACTATGGCGGCGGCTTTGGATAAAAAACGGGTTACTCCGGAAACTACCTATTACGACACGGGAGAAACGGAGATTGCCGGTTTTAAAATCCGTAATTTCAACGAGAAGGCTTTTGGAACGCAGACCATGAATCAGGTTCTGGAAAAATCTTTGAACCTTGGAGCGATGTTTGCTCAAGAAAAATTGGGAGACGATAATTTTTTGGACTATGTGATCAATTTTGGTTTTGGGCAGTTAACGGGGATTGATTTGGGTGGAGAGGTGGCGGGGGATATTTCTAACCTCTATACCAAGCGCAAAGTAAACTTTGCCACGGCTTCTTTTGGGCAAGGTATCGCGGTTACCCCCATTCAGCTGGCCAATAGCTATTCCGCTCTGGCCAATGGCGGAAAACTTTACCGCCCCTTTATTGTTAAAGAGAGGATTAAATCCAATGGAGAAAGAATAGTAACGAAACCAGAACTAATTGGCACGCCCATTTCTGAACGAGCTTCATCGCAAATTAAAGCAATGTTGGTGAGAGTGGTGGAGAATGGTTTTGATCATGCCATCGTGCCGGGATACGATGTGGCGGGAAAAACGGGTACGGCGCAGGTCGCTTCCAAAGAGGGAGGATATTCAGAAGAATTTATTCATGATATTGTTGGATTTGCCCCTGCTTTTTCGCCTCGCTTTGTGATTTTGATAAAATTAGAGAGTCCGCAGGGGATTAAGTTCGCGGCCGACAGCCTTTCGCCGTCTTTGGGGACGATGACCAGATTTTTGCTCAACTATTTTAAAATCCCACCGAGTAAATGAGAACAATATTCAAATTAATATTACGGCATTTGGCCAAATCCTATATTCGTCGGTACAAGCCGATGATTGTGGCTATTACGGGTAATACCGGTAAAACCTCGACCAAGGAGGCGATTGCGGCTGTCTTAAAAGAACATAAGCGCATTAGAGTTAGCGCCGGAAATTTAAATAACGAATGGGGAGTGCCGTTGAATATTTTGGGAGATTGGAGCGGAGCGTATTACGAAAAAGGCGGAACGCTGGGCTTTTGGCTAGGAGTAATCTGGAAAGGATTTTGGGGATTAGGTAGGCAGAAAAATTATCCGGAGATTTTGGTTCTGGAATATGGCGCGGAGAAACCGGGAGATATTGGAAAACTGGTTAGAGATTTTAAGCCGCATGTGGCGGTAATCACGGCGGTAGGGGAAATTCCCGTACACGTGGAATATTTTTCTTCCCCGGAAGAGTTGGCTAAAGAAAAGAGGAAATTAATCGAAACTTTAACCGAGAAAGATTGGGCGGTGCTCAATGCGGATGATGAGATGGTGTCCGGAATGAGAACAGCGACCAAGGCGCAGGTGGCGACTTTTGGTTTTGCGGAAGGAGCTCATGTGCGCATTACCAACTTTGATTTTAAATTGGGTTCGACCGGTGAGCCGCTCGGGGTGACTTTTAAGCTGCATCAGAATGAGAGCTTTGTACCGGTAAAGATTGAGGGGTCTTTGGGTAAATCGCAGGCTTGGTCAGCAGCGGCCGCTGCTGCCGTAGGATTAATCTTTGGGATCAATATGGTGGAGTCGAGTTCGGATCTGGCTTTGTATAAGGGATTAGCGGGGAGGTTGAAAATCTTAAAAGGTATTCGTCACTCTATTATTATCGATGACACTTACAATTCCTCTCCCGCTTCAGCGCACTTGGCTCTAGAAACTCTCAAGGGCCTCACGGCGAAGCGAAAGATAGTCGTTTTGGGGGATATGCTGGAATTGGGAACTTACTCTGAAGACGCGCATCGTAGCCTTGGTAATTTGGCTGGAACCATAGCGGATTGGATCATTACTGTCGGCTCTCGCGCTAAATTTATCGCCGACTCGGCCGGGAACCAATTACCGAAAGATAGAATTTTAAGTTTTAATGATTCCCAGGAAGCTAAGCAGAAAGTGCAGGAGTTAATTCAGGAAGGAGATTTGATTTTGGTAAAAGGTTCACAAGGAATGCGCATGGAAAAAGTAGTAGAAGCCGTTATGGCCGATCCGGATCAGAAAAAGCATCTCCTTGTCAGACAAAGCGAAAAATGGTTAAATAAGGAGTAATTTTTAGGCTCTTGTCGTCTAGCCTGGCCTAGGACGCGTGGTTCTCATCCACGTAACCCGGGTTCAAATCCCGGCGAGAGCGCATATAAAAACTAAGGTGCCATTTGGCACCTTAGTTTTTATCTATGGTAGTCTTCGCCGGGATTTGAACGGCCGGAGCGATGCGACATCAGAGGATGTCGCCGCGAGGCCCGGTCCCGAGGCTACACCGAACGACGGTGAGGTATAGACCGAGGGCAAATCCCGGCGGCGAGTTTTTATGAGCACTCCGGGATTTGAAGGGTATTGAGAAAAAGTAAACAGTTTTACTTTTTCGAGAACCCGGGCTTCGGAGGAGGAGTGAGGCTTGTGCCGAAGGCACGACGAACAACGGAGGAGAAGAAATCCCGACGACTTAGTGCTTCATCTAACGACGGTGAGGTATAGACCGAGGGCAAATCCCGGCGAGAATTTATGAGCACTCTGGGTCTTAGCGGATCTTCTGGTGAAGGTCCTAGGTTAAGTAAAAGAGCATCCATTTGGATGCTCAAGGGTGTCTTAGCTTATTAGGGTAGCTCTTAATGCTTCGCGCGTTTACGTTCTATGTCTTCGGTCGAACGGTTATAGTCGTCCAGATAGGCTCTGATGTACTCCTGTGCTTCGTCCCGAGATACGTGGAACTTCTTCGTTAGGTTCTCTGACAACAGATCCAGTAGTCTTGCATACTGCTCGGGCGTCAAAGGCTGACTGTTGGGAAATAGTTCCTCTATCGAAATCGGACCGACACAACCCTCTTCCCTTGCCGATTGTTTAGGCATTATTATCTCTTTAAAATAAGAACTGTAAGAAGAATATAACAAATAATCTTATAATGGCAAGACGTATTTGTAACGCATAGCCCTGCATACATAGTAGTGACTTTTAACAAAAAAAGGACCGTTGATAAGCTCAACGGTCAAAGCTTCCGGTCTCTTCGCCAGCAGGTGCTAGCGAGGGCCTGTTCAATTAGACCCCTCCTCAGTAGTTCTCTGACTCTGGAAGGAGGGGGCGAGATGTACGATCCTCACATATGAAGTATAGCTGAATTGATTACGATGTCAAGCCAACCGTGTACGTTACCATCGGTTTAGTAAGCACTTTAATTTGACATATACATTAATAATGATATAAAGCATATAGTTCATTGATTTTTGGAAGGGAGACTATGTGATCTCTGTTCAAAGGGTCAGCACAGTTTTGATGATTTTGAAGAGAGGCTGGCGACATTTTAGAAATGAGTCTGGCGAGATTGAGGCGCATGTAGTATTTATAATTGGTGCATCAATGGCCGTTGCTACTGGCGCGGCTGTAATAGCTAACGTAGGGGCGAGTTTCGGTGGCGCATCGTCAGGATGGGTTACTTTTTGGACTATTGCAGCATTCATGTACGGTATTCTGTTTGGCTTTTCATTGTATATGTTATGCGAGTCTCTCGACGACTAACGGATAGTATGGACACGCTCTTCTCAACGGGGAGCTTTTTATTTTCATCTTGTTTATATCTTCATGGGTCGTTTTAATTTACAGATAAAAAAAGCCCCTGTGGGGGCTATGGCATGTTCTCTAGTTCGTTTTGGGTAAATTCAAGAATATATTTAGCTAGATGGGGTAACTTCTGGGGATCCTTTTTATAAAGTTGTCTAGAACAACGCACCAGAGACTTGCGAAATTTTTCTTCCGTCAGTTGAGTAAATTGTCTTCCAGTACAAGATGGTTGTAAGGAGGAGAGCTTGTCTGCGATAAGTAGTAAAGTATCGCGGTGGGAACCAGAGATGGCAAAAAGAACAACACCTAATGATCGATAGGGATCACCAAGGACTTCAGCTTCTAGTATCCTCGCCCACCGTTCTCTGTCCATCAATATCTCCATAAAGAACCTCGTTCGCTACTTTTACCTTAAATCCACCCTTCTGGCAATAGGGGAGCTGTTTTTATCTATATATTGATAGGCTATGATTCCTTTGACATCCCACCCAGGTTTTGTTATCATTCCTCTACTATGGGCTTTGCAATCATAAAAACTGGAGGTAAACAATATAAGGTCGCGGAAGGCGACAAGGTTTTGATTGAGAAATTGGAGCAGGAAGTAGGCAAAGAGTTTGATTTTGAAGAGGTTTTATTGGTTACCAATGGCAGTGCTGAAAACGCTAAAATCGGCCAGCCTTTCATCAAAGGCGCTAAAGTGCACGCTAAAGTTCTGGAACAAGGTAAAGCCGAGAAGAAGATCGTTTTTCGATACCACTCCAAAACTCGTTATAGAAAGAAGAAGGGCCATCGCCAACCTTTTACTAAAGTAGAAATCTTAAAAATCACCGCCTAGGCGGTGATTTTTCTACTTACGATTCTTAAACGCATTCTGGAGAGTGGCGGGGTCGGCGTATTCGAGATAAGAGCCACTCGAAAGGCCTTTGGCCAGGCGAGAAGTTTTAATACTCATAGGGCGAAGGATTTCTTCAATGTACATGGCGG
The DNA here is from genome assembly GCA_030647955.1 of bacterium. GTDB lineage: Bacteria > Patescibacteriota > Minisyncoccia > 2-02-FULL-40-12 > IGHO2-12-FULL-4 > JAUSIQ01. The sequence continues at coordinate 11,302 of JAUSIQ010000002.1, forward strand.
TGGTGTCGCCGAAGGTGGTGGGATTGGTAGCTAAGATTACTTCCAAATCGGCGGGGTGGCCGTTGGTGTGTACTTCTTGGTAGTGCTTAACTCTCTCGATAAGGGAGTCGATCTTGAGGTGGCGAGGAAGGACGCCGTCGACTGGATTAATGGCTCCGCCTAGCACATGGTAATGTCCGCGGTAAAAACCGGTCTTTTCAATGGATTGCAGGTCGGTAATTCTTTCTACGACACAAATCTTTCCGGGATCGCGCTGGGAGCTGGAACAGATATCGCAGCGCTCTTCTTCACTAAAGTTAAAACAGATTTGGCAAAAGGTTACGCCTTGATTAAGAGAAGCGACGGCTTCGGCAAATTTATCTATCTCTTGAGGTGGCCAATTTAAAATCGCCATGACAATGCGCGCGGACTGGCGCGGACCAATCCCCGGAAGCTCGGCAAATAAGGCCATCGCTTTTTTGAATTTATTGGACAAATAAGTTCATCAAGTTCTTAAAGTTTGTAATGTTCATAAAGTACTCGATCTCGACCCGATAAACTTTATGGACTTTATAACTTTATAAACTATTTTATATATTCTTGGCTAAGTTCTTAAATGAAGCGCTGTCTTCATCAAAAAATAACTCAACGTGACCGGTCGGACCGTTACGATGCTTTTCAATCATGATTTCGACGATGCCTCTTTTCTCGCTGTCCTTCTTTACTTTATCCTCGCGATAAAGTAACAAAACCACATCGGCATCTTGCTCGATACTACCCGAAGAACGCAAATCAGACAACTTCGGACGTTGATCAGTGCGCATTTCAGAGTTACGAGAAAGTTGAGAGAGGGCCAAGATGGGAATATTTAATTCCTTGGCGAGGGCTTTAAGGTTGCGGGATATTTCGGTGATCTGTTGCACTTCGCTGTCGTTGGGACGAGTGGGTTTGATTAACTGCAAGTAGTCCACCACCAACAAGCCTAACCCATGCTCGGCCTGCATCCTTCGGGCCATGGAGCGCATTTGTAAAATAGTGGGGGAGGGAATGTCGTCAATGTAAATTGGGGCTTGGGCTAATCTATCCAGGGCGGCGGCGATTCTTTCAAAATCACTAGTCTGCCCTTCGGAAGTAAGTTTTCCGGTACGCAGTTTCCACAAGTTAATGCCGGCTTCGGAAGCAATGAGACGGTCGACGATCTGCTCTTTAGCCATTTCAATACTGAATATTCCCACCGGTACCTTGGCGTTTTGGGCGACATTTTTGGCGATATCCAAAGCCAGAGAGGTTTTACCAAGAGAAGGACGAGCAGCTAGAATAATTAAATCTGATTTTTGTAGACCGGCGAGGTAAAAATCCAAATCAACAAAACCGGTGGGATGACCGCGCAATTGACCGTCGCCTTTGTGTAAACGATCAAGACGCTCAAAGGCATCTTTGATCATAGGCCCGCCAATGTGGGCGAAAGAAGTCTGGGTGGATTTTTGAGAAATGGAAAAAAGTCTTTGCTCGGCTTGGTCGAGAATTTGTTCAATATCCTCCTCTTCTTGGTAGCCCAGGTTAATAATGTGATGCGCGGAATCAATTAGGTCGCGGAGTACTTTTTTGCGCTCCACAATCTTGGCGTAGTGGACGATATGGGAGGAGGTGGGTACGGAGTTGATGAGAGAGGTGAGATAGCCGGCTCCACCAACAGTGTCTAATTGCCCCTCTTCGCTTAAGCGATTGGAAAGACTTAAGAGATCAATCGGCTCGCGTTTTTCCATCATTCTAAACATGGCATCGAAAATGATTTGGTGGGAACGCTGGTAAAAATCATCGGGACGTAAAAAGTCCAAGACGCGATTCATGGATTCTTTGTCTAGCAAAATAGAACCAAGGGTCGATTTCTCGGCTTCAATATTTTGGGGCGGAAGATTGTTGACGGTGAGGTGGTCGCCTTTCGATTTCATATGATCAACTCATTATACAAAAAAATTTTCCGCCAATAAATTTAGTAGTTGATGAGCAGTGGACAAAAAAATTACAAAAAGCGATATTGAAGATATGCTGTTGTGGATTTAAGGAGAGATGGTGAGAAAAAGTTCGTGGCGTTCTTTAAAAATACTCATTACCTTGCTTATCGCCATCAGGTTGCTCTTCTTTCTTTTTACTTTCAGCTTGGCTAGAAGTTTTCCGGTGCCAGGCATGGCTGTGGAATTGTCTAGTGGGCCAGCAATAGATTATATTAACGAGATAAAGCTCAAGGGCGGTGTTACAGGAAATATCAGACTTTTCGTAATGCCAAAAAGATTTCCTAATAGAGCTTTCATTGCCAGTGGCTGGCTCGACAACTTTATTGTGACAAGTGAAGAAGAGTTGGCCTGGCCTACCGAACCATTAAGGGGAATATTAGCACATGAGATTGGCCACTTGGCCTTAAGTCATATTAGCTTTTGGATGATACTGGTAGATGACATGACTTTCAATATTTTACAGCTAAGATTTCAAGCAGAGGCCGATGCCTGGGCAGTTCGAGTAGTGGGCAGAGGAGCGTTAGAAGCTTGTTTAAAGAGGATAGAAACGGAAAAGAATCTTGCCATACGACTTCGAGATCTCGACGCATTTTTAAGTAGGATGTACAGAAGACAAGCGTATTAGCTTGTTTTTTTCTTTTTTAACAATGGGCCGTAGGTGGTGTCTTCGATTTGATAGCCTTGGTCCGAGATTTTTTGACGGAGAGCGTCAGCGGAGGAAAAATCTTTGTTTTGGCGCATAGCTTCACGTTCCTGCACTGACTTTTTGATCTCTTCCGGAATAGCGGTGGCTTGAGCGGGAATAATGCCCAAGATGGCATTGACCTCACCGAGGGCATTTTGAATTTCTTGGGCATCGGTCGAGCTAAGCTTCTGCTCGTCGGCGGCAGTGTGACTCTGGCGGATAAGGTCAAATAAAGCTGCTAGGGCGTTAGGGATATTAAAATCATCATCGAGGGCGGAGGTAAAATCTTTTTTAAAAGCTTCGGTAAAATCAGAAGAGGTTGATTCTTCTTGGTTGGCAATGATTTTAATTCTTTCGACAAATTCTCCAATGCGGCTAATGGCCGCTTCGCTCTGAATCAAATTTTGATCGGTAAAATCTAAGGGAGTGCGGTAATGCGCGCTTAACAGAAAGAAACGGAGTACTTCTTTGGGGTAACTTTCCAAAAGATCGTGCGCGGAGGTGAAATTCCCCAGAGACTTAGACATTTTCGCTTGCTTGTTAACAATAAAAGCGACGTGCATCCAATAACGCACAAAAGGTTTTAAGCCAGAGGCGGCTTCTTGTTGAGCAATTTCGGCTTCGTGATGGGGGAAGATGAGATCCTGGCCTCCGCCGTGGAGGTCATATTGTGGACCGAAGTAGTGCTCGGTGATGGCCGTATCTTCAATATGCCAACCCGGCCGGCCTTTGCCTAACTCACTGTCCCAGGAAGGTTCGCCGGGCTTGGATAATTTCCATAAAGCGAAGTCGCCGCGGTTGCGCTTGTTTTGGTTTTCGTCGATGCGCGATACGGCATCATCAGCCATTTCGGTGGTGCGCTTGGATAATTTTCCGTATTCGGGGAAGGTACTTAAATCGAAATACCAGCCATCACCTTCGATTAAGTAGGCATGGCCCTTATCGATTAAAGTTTTTATCTGCTTAATGACTTGGTCGATGTGTTCGGTGGCGGCTGCATATTGACTGACCGCAGTTACTCCTAAGCTCTCCATGTCTTTAAGAAAAGCTTCGGTGAATTTCCCGGCGATGGTTAAGGGGTCTTGATTCTCTTTTTGGGCGCGTAGGATAATTTTGTCGTCGATGTCGGTGATGTTCTGAATGTATTGAGCGTCGAATCCGCGAAAGCGCAGATACTTCGCTACCACATCGAAAAAAACAAAAGTGCGGGCGTTGCCAATGTGGATGTAATCGTAAACAGTCGGGCCGCAGACAAACATCCGGACGCGTTGTCCGGCTGATTCGAAAACTTCTTTTTTCCTGGTTAGAGTATTATAGAGTTCCAAAGTTTTAAGTTAGAGACTAGAGCCACTTCTTAATCTTGAAGAGAACTAACATCCCTAATGTTCCTAGCCCCATCATAATAAGGAGGAGCCAAAAGTCAAAGGGATGACCCACTAGAGGCATGTGTTCCACGTTCATACCCCAAACGGTGGCGAAAAGTGTCAAAGGAAAGACGATCACCGAGAACATGGTTAAGACTTTCATGATCGAAGAAATTTTGTGGGAAAGAAGAGATTCGTTTGTTTCGTTAATGACTTGCAGGGTGGTAATTTGTCCGTCAATGAAGTTAATTAAACGGCTGTTGATGGTATAGAGCTTGTGGATGTAAGGGTAAAACTTTTTCTCAAAAACTTCTCCGGGCTTATCTTTAAGTTCTTCCAAGATCGTTAAATTTGGGCTGACAATTCTTTTAAAATCGATGGCTTCGCGGCGTAGCAGGGAAATTTCCGAAACCAGCTCCTCGGCTTTGTCGCGATTAAGAAGATGATCTTCTAAATCGTCCACCGTCTGGCCAATATGCTCCATCTCTTTGTAAAGCGAAGCGAAAAGATGTTCGAGAATTTTATAAGCCACAAAGGCGCCACTGGATTCAAAATATTCGTTACGTAGTGCAGGGTCTTCTTCGATTTTCTTTAATAATAAATCCAAAGCAGAAAATTCGTTGTACTGGACGATAATCAGTTCGTTGGGAAGAATAATCAAATCTATCTCACTGGCCTTGATTTCGTGCACAATTCCGTTGAATTGCGGAAAGCGTAAGATCAAGAAAATATGATCGGAATAATTCTCCGCTTTGGGATAAAAAGTTGGTCGAGCCAATTCGGAAGTAACGAGGGGATGAAGAGTGTAATTATCTTTCAGCCACTTTAAATCGTCTCCGCCGGGACGGTTGATGGCAGTCAGCTTGAGATTGTTGTGAGTAACTTGCTTGATGTCTTTAGTATAGCAAAATATCGCCAGTTATTTATCCCCAGAAAAAAAGTAACTTTACCTCAATGGTCAAATAGTGTATCTTTGGGAATAGTTTTGATTTTGAGGAGACGAGATGCCGAGAACGGTCGAAGATGTTTTAAAAGATATTGAGGAGCATCCCGAGAGACATCGCCATGATTTTAATGAACTCACGGCCTGTTGTATTATTGAAGGTGCATTCGTTATGTATCTAATGGAGGCTCATTCCAAGGGTGCTCCGTTAGGAAGAAATGGGGGCGTGGCCTGCGATGTTGTGTCTGGCCCTTGTGCTTGCGGTGCCTGGCATTAGATAGAATTACCGTCCTGTAGGACGGTTTTTAATTTCTGTGGATAATTGGCCCCGAACGAAATTATTAAAGTTATGCTTGTGGATAAGCCATAGATGTCCCCGCAGATTAGCTTTAATATATTGATCTTGTTAGTCGAATTTCGTACGGGGTTGGCACTCTTGCATTGGGAGTGCTAATTTTGTATATTGATTCTATTCATGGAGTTGTCTAATAGACAAAAGCAAATACTGGGGGAATTGATCAAGGAATACGTCAAAAGGGCGGAGCCGGTTAGCTCTAATTTTTTGGTGGAAAAATGCGGATTCGATTGCAGCCCAGCCACGATTCGCGCAGAAATGTTAAACTTAGAACAGGAAGGGTTTCTGGCCCAGCCACACACTTCTGCCGGACGCGTGCCGACTGACAAAGCTTACCGCTATTTTGTCGACCATCTTTTAAAAGATAAGGAAAGTAATTTGCCGGAAAAAGACCGAAAGGCCATCGATAAAACGATCGAGAATGCACCAAAAAATCCGCACGCGATGAGCTCGGGTTTAGCGAAGACGATGGCCAATTTGACGAACGACCTCGTGATTAGCGGTATCCGAGATACCGACGAGTTTTACCGCATGGGTTTTGCCAATATTTTTGAATTACCGGAATCTGATGAGGTTGAGAACATTTTTGGGTCAGGTAGTATTTTTGATCAATTTGAAAATTATTTTGGCCAGCTTTTTCAGCAGTGGCCCGCCCTGAACAGGCGAGGCGAGCCCGATCGGGATGTGGTCGTGTATATCGGACGGGAGAATCTGGCGGTGGGAGATCCGGAGAGAGATACGGTTAATGAAGCGGTCATTATTACCCACTACCCTTTACCGAAAGGTTATGAGGGGATTTCGGCCGTGATTGGGCCGATGCGCATGGCGTACGACCGCAATATGGCGATGTTGAGGTATGTAGCGAAGAAGATGGGGGAGTTGGAATAGTTTTCAAGTTCATAGTCTTATAACAAACATTCTTATGTTGTGTGATATTTGCAGAAAAAATCAGGCGACCGGAAAAATGACCATTATTCGCAATGGGGTTAGAGAGGTAAAAAATATTTGTCAGTCTTGCTCTCGCAAGTCTCGTGGCTTAGGGGCAAGCGAAAGTATGGGTGGCGGAAACTTGAATGATATTTTTGGTGGATTGTTGGGAGATCTTTTCCGCGAGGGGGGATTGGGACAAGAACTAGGAGGAATGCCGAATGGTTTTGGACGCCAAGTACCTTCCGAAGAGCGGTTCGATTTTAATGATTATCTTTCTGATGAGGCTAATCGGGTTTTAGACCGGGCCGGACAGTTTGCCGAAGGAAAGCGTCATGCGGTGATCGATACCGAGCATCTTTTGTTTAGTCTTTTGCAAAACGACCTAGTGGCCGGAGCTTTGAAGCAACTCAAGATTGATACTAAGGCCGTGGAAAAAGAAATTGAGGAGGGAATTGTCCCGGGAGAAAAAGTTCCTCAAAGTTTTGAATACTCGCCTCGTCTAAAGCGAGTGTTTGATTTGTCATTAGATGAGGCGCGCGCTTTAAACCATAACTATATCGGCCCCGAGCATTTAATCTTAGCTTTGACTAAAGAAGGCGAGGGTCAGGCCAGTCACATTTTAAGAAGAGCGGGATTGGTGGACATTGGACCATTACGACAAAAAATTATTCGAAAAGTAGGACGGGGCACGACGGAGGGAGCGATTAAGATGAACACTCCCACTCTGGATAAATACTCTAGAGATTTAACCCAGCTGGCGCGGGAGGGGAAATTAGATCCGGTCATTGGGCGTTCTAAAGAAATTGAGACGGCGGTGGAAATTCTTTCTCGCCGCACTAAAAACAATCCGGTCTTGATTGGAGAACCGGGAGTGGGAAAGACGGCGATTGTGGAGGGATTAGCGCAGAGAATTATTACCGGTAATGTTCCGGAATCTTTGTTTGGAAAGAGAGTGATTGAGCTTGATCTGGCGGCCATTCTTTCCGGTACTCGCTTTAGGGGAGATATGGAGGAAAGATTAAAGGCGATTATCGACGAAATTAAAGACAATCGGGATAACCTCGTAGTGTTTATCGACGAGATCCACTTACTAGTCGGAATTGGCTCAGGAGGAGAGTCGGGGATGGATGCGGCCAATATTTTTAAACCATCTTTGGCGCGGGGAGAACTGCATGTGATGGGCGCCACTACTTTAAGAGAATACAAAAAATATATTGAGAAGGACCAGGCTTTAGAGAGAAGGTTTCAGCCGATTGTGGTGCCGGAACCAACCAAAGAGCAGGCCACCGAAATTTTAAGAGGACTGCGTGATCGTTATGAATCTCATCATCGCGTGCGTATTCTCGATGAAGCCATTGTCGCGGCGGTGGAACTTTCTGATCGCTACATTACCTCGCGTTTTTTGCCCGACAAAGCCATTGATTTAATGGATCAGGCGGCGGCTCGAGTACGTATCCAATCAACCGTAGAACCGGAAGAAGTTCGTGCATTGGATGAAGAAATTCATACCTTAAAAAAGGACCTGGAGGCTAATCAGCGCTCCAAAAAATTAAAAGAAGTGGAGCGAATTAAAAAAGAAATTGCTGACTTAGAAAAGAAAAGAGAAGCAGGGTTTGATCAATGGCAAGAATCTAAAGCTAAAACTATTCCGGAAGTCACCGCGAAGGCCATTGCCGAGGTGGTTTCAAAGTTAACGGGTATTCCGGTGACTGAACTAACCCAAGAAGAACGCGAAAAACTTTTGCATTTGGAAGAAAGGCTGCGCTCACGAGTGATTGGCCAAGAAGAGGCCATTACGGCCGTGGCTAACGCTATTCGTCGCTCTCGGGCCGGATTAGGCGATCCTAGTCGACCCATTGCTTCTTTCTTTTTCCTGGGTCCCACCGGAGTGGGTAAAACGGAATTATCTCGTTCCTTGGCGCAGGTGCTTTTTGGGGACACCGAATCCATGATTCGCATTGATATGTCCGAATATATGGAGAGACACAACGTGGCGCGATTAATCGGGGCGCCTCCGGGTTATGTTGGCTACGAAGAAGGCGGACAATTAACCGAAGCGGTGCGCCGCCGTCCGCACTCTATTATTCTCTTAGACGAAATTGAAAAGGCTCATTCTGATGTCTTCAATGTTTTATTGCAAGTATTGGAAGATGGACGTTTAACGGACGGACAAGGCCGTATGGTCGATTTCTCTAATACGGTCATTATCGCGACCAGCAATATTGGCTCGGAAATTATTCATCACGAATTTGATAAAGAAGAGGGTAAACAGATGGACTATGAGGAGTTGCGCAGTAAGCTAAAAGAAGAATTACGTCACCATTTCCGTCCGGAGTTTCTGAATCGTCTGGATGAGATTATTGTTTTCCACAGCTTAACCAAAGAGCAGCTCAAGGAAATTGTTAAACTGCAAATTGTTCACGTGAAGTCCAAGCTAAATCGCTCCGGATATGATTTGCGTATTCAACCGGAAGCAGTCGATAAGATTGTCGAGATGGGGTATGATCCGCACTTTGGTGCGAGAGAATTACGACGAGTGATTCAGCGAGAGATTGAAAATAAAATTTCAGATTTTCTACTGCGCAATAATCCGCCACAAGGTACGGTGTTTACCGTGGATTTTAAAAATAAAGAGTTCGTTGTATTATAGATTTAGGTTATCTTAAACTATGATCAAGAATTTTGTGTTGGCGGGAACGACTCTCGTTTCCTCACTGCTCTTTTGGTGGAAGGCTTTGCCGTGGTTAGGCGATCCGTTCCGTTTGGAACCGATCGGAGTATGGCTATGGCCGGCGATTATGCTGGTGATCATGGTCGCCTGTTGGTCTTTGACGCTCCTCCTGGTCTCTCGTCGTCTCGTATGGTGGATTGTCGCCGCAGGACACTTTGGTCTTTTCCTCTTTTTCTTTCCGGGTTTTCATCCGCTACTATTAGCGGGAGTAGGAGTGGGACTGATCTTTTATTTATCAGCGATGAGCAGTGTACGGCGCGAGAAAGAAAACCGTTTGCAATTTAGTTTGATCAGTACCTTGCGGGGAGCAGTCTATCGAATTCTCACCGCCACTTTTATTCTAATCTCCTTTGCTTACTTTTTAACTCCGGCTGTGCAGAGTTCTTCGGAAGAAAAAGAGCTGCCTTCCGGAGTAGTGCGGGTGGTACAGGTGTTGATTGGAAGTTATTTGGGGGAAGAGATGGAAGGAGAGGGAAATCCGCGGTTTATTTCCGAAGTGACTCGCCAAGTTGTTGATCAGGTCACTGACTTTTTAAACCCGTATTTCCAATATTTACCGCCCATTTTGGCCTTCAGCTTATTCCTGGCTCTCCAGGGCTTGGGATTAATCTTCCTGTGGGTAACTCTTCTACTTTCCTCCATTATTTTTTTAGTGTTAAAATTATTTAAAATTGTTACCATTCAAAAGGTGACTAAAGAAGCGGAAGTGGCTGTATTTAATTAGAAATTTACTTTTTTGTTTCAGAATTAAGGTATGCAAAAAGATTATTACACCATTTTAGGTGTTTCTCCGGAGGCGAGCGAGGAAGAAATTCGCTCGGCTTTTGAAACGTTAAGCGCTAAATTAGACGATGATGGCCAGGCCGATGAGCTCTTGGCTGATCTTGAAGAGGCTTATGTAGTTTTATCCGACCCCAAGTCTCGGGCGGAGTACAATCGTCTCTATAAGATTTTTGGGGGATTAACCCGTGGTTTTGATGGGGTTGATTCTGCACGCTTGGCCGAAAGTGGATCACTGAAAGGTTTGAAGCTGGAGCATGCTCATACAGCAGCGACATCGGTGGAAGAAAGTATCGACCTGGAATTCGATTTGGACGACTTGGATAACCCCGGTTTGACCGAGCTCATCAATGCGCTCAAGAGCACCATCTTTAATTTAATCAACGGACAAGATCCGCAAACGCTCAAAGACGGGGCAGGGCAGGGACTAGGGACAACCAATATCTATCTAGATTGGGAACTCAACCCCAAAGAGTTAAAAATTGATGCGTATAAATCTTTGGATTATCATTGTCTTATCCAGTGCTCGGACTGTTATGGCATGGGTAGTCATCGAGGGGCCGCTTTGGTTAACTGTTCAGCTTGTAATAATCTGAAGAATAAAGCGCAGTGTTTGGTTTGCGCCGGATTGGGACAATATCCTCAAGAAAATTGTTCTAAGTGTAAGGGAGAGGGACGGGTAATGGCTAGACGACAAGTAGAAGTTAAAATTCCCAAAAATGTTCAACATGATTCCATTATTCAAGTGGCTGGAGCGGGGCATCGGGGTTTCCGGGGATTAAAAAACGGAGATTTGTTTATAAAAGTTTTACTCGCCAGAAAGGATGCGGTAGAATAGAGTACGGGATGAATGAGTTTCTGACTAAAATATTGCTTTCCCTAAGTGATTGGTCTAAGAACCTTGGCGGTTTCGGTTTTTCCAAAGGCTCTTTAAGTGCTGACATGCTTGTCGGTATTTTTTTGGCAGTGGTGATTCTCTTGGTTGCTTTTGGTATTGGTAAAACCAGGATGCTCTTGGCGATTATTAGTACATATGTAGCCTATTTAGTCGCGGAGTTTTTCCCTTTTTACAGTGCAGTAAGTAAAATCGCTAAGGCTCCGGGAGTGTTTTGGACGCATTTAGCAATCTTTGCCATCGCTTTCGCTCTAGCCTTTTTTATTCTGAATAAATCAGTTTTAAAATCAAAAATGTCACTTAGAGAATCTCCACCGTTGATGATTCTGTGGTTAAGCATTGTTGAGACGGGATTATTAGTCAGCCTGATTCTTTCCTACTGGCGTCCGGGGTTGGATAAAATTAATTTCTCGCCATTGCTTATCAATTATTTTAGCGGGGACGTAGCCAGGTTTGTTTGGGTGCTTCTTCCTCTGCTTTCCATGCTTCTCATTAAACACTCCCGCCGTCCCTCGATCGGATAGAAAAAACCGACTTGTAAGTCGGTTTTTTCTATCCTTTATTAACACGTTCGACGTAGTCGCCGGATTCGGTGTTAAGGCGGATGATGTCGTTTTCGTTGATGAAGAGGGGAACGTTTACGGTGGCGCCGGTCTCAATCTTCACCTGCTTGACGCCGCCCTGGGCGGTGTCGCCGCGAATAGCGGGAGGAGCTTCGATCACTTTGAAATCCATTTTGATGGGAAGCTCAACATTGATGATCGTTTGATTAAACATGACGGCTTTTAAAATCGTATCGGCTTTTAAATATTTAACACCATTGCCAATAATCTCTTCGATCAACTTAAATCTTTTGCTGGGGTTACTCTCTTCGGCAAACCAATACTCGTCGCGGTGAGCGTAAAGGAATTTAACGTTTTGGTAAGCAATCTCGGCCTCTTCAAAAGAGTCAGATTGTTGGAAGTTGCGCTCATACATTTTACCGTTGAGCATGTTCTTCATTTTGGTCTGCATGACCGGGCGGCGTTGTTGCATCTTAAGATGGTGCGTTTCCAGCACCACGTAGGGTTGGCCTTCGTAAATAAAGAAGACTCCAGGTCTTAAGTCATTCATTCCTAATGCCATAGTAGAAGCATTTTACAAGATTTTTTCTATTATTTCAAGGTTGTCCTTTCGTGAACGGATGCTGACCCTCGGTCCGTTCGTCCCGCTCCGGCGGCGGGACTCCCTCGCGCTGAACCTATGGATTCAGGAGGAGTTAGAGAAATATTGTACTCCTCCTGTCCAGCTCCTCGTTTTTATATCTTATTCGAAGACGAATGGGCTATAAAGCAGGCATCTTTGCAATCCACAGCCCGCAGTGCCTTCAAAAGCAACGAGGACTACACTATTTTTTTGCAAAAAAAAGCCCGACCATCATGGTCGGGTACCTGTCCATCCGGTCAGGCTCGGAATGAACTCAATGTAATTACCTCCTTATCTCGCCGCCGACAAGGCGACGATTCCGTGAATTACGGTACCGGTGATAGGCGTAACCAGCAGAAGCTGCCAGCAGACACCTTTCTTTTCCGACTCGTACCGCCGTTGAAACACATTGATCGATGTGATCAAGAAAGCGATCGTCCAGAGATACCAGGGCAGGGCCTGCTCGACATGGCCATTCCGCAAAACACCTGCAATAGTCGGAAGTGAGGAAAAAAGAATGGTCGCCCCGATGACCAGATTGGCATAAAGGGCGTTTCTTTTAGCCCACCAGACCAAGCCGGCCAAAGTGCAAAGAACAAGAACGCTCCAACCCATGAAGTCCAGGGATGAAAATCGTCCAGTGCTCAAGGCATAAGTCCACACCGCAAAACAGCCAACTGATCCCGTGAAGAACTGCGCCGTGACCAGCGCATCTTTAGAACCCCTCCAAAAAGTAAGGGCATTCAAAATAGAAAGAAGGACCCAGACCGTCCAGGACGCCGGATTGGGAACCGATGTTCCCCCATAGACCTGGTGTAAATAAATCGCATAGGCCAGTCCATGAAGGATGGCCGCCGAGATGGAAAGGAACACGGTTCACCTCCAGTTAAGGAATTTCAGAATGGTTTAATTATACCATGAAAACTATACTTTCACAAGGTAACTATCAGAAACACAACAAAAACGGCCCAAAAGGCCGTTTTTGTAAATAAACATAAATATAGAGTGCTTATTTCTTTCCCTCTATAATAAGTTGGGCAACATTGTTCGGAACTTCTTCATAGTGACTA
>JAUSIQ010000007.1 GCA_030647955.1 bacterium
AGATGTCGAATATTTTGAGACCACCCTCCCTAAGTTCGTTTAATTCACTAGAAATTCGTCCAGCAGTTGCAAACAAACAAACTTTTTTACCGGTACTCATAGTAATTTTTCTTCTTTGAAGCTGAAGTGGTTGTTTTTCGAAACAATGACATGATCCATAAGCTCAATACCCATCATCTTTCCCACCTCGGTTAATCTTTTTGTAACCTCCAGATCATCTTCCGATGGTTTAGGGTCTCCGGAAGGATGATTGTGAGCGGCTATGATCTGCGCCGCGGAGTATTTGAGGGCTGGCTCGAAAACCTCTCGTGGATGGACTAAGTTCGCATTTAGCGTACCCATCGAGATAGTCTCTTTGTGAACTAGTTGATTTTTTGCATTCAAATACAAAGCCACTAAATGTTCTTTTTTAAGATCACGCATATCGGAAAGTTGAGCTACGGCATCCTTTGCATCGCTTATCACGGGCAAATTCGTGTCATTCACTTCTAGTGCGCGTTTGGAAAGTTCGAAAGCGGCAAGAAGAGTCGTGGCTTTTGCGGAATCGATGCCGCTTATTTTCGATAAATCATTATAAGTCATCTGCAACAGTCGCTTCTTGGAATGCTTCGTTAGGATTTGAGATGAGATCTCAATGACGTTTTTCCCTATCGTTCCGGTTCGCAGAAGAATTGCCAAAAGCTCAGAGTCCTTCAAATTCTCGGCTCCTTTCGCAATGAGCTTCTCCCGTGGTCGTTCAATTTTTGGCAGATCTTTTATCTTCATAGTGTTTTATTTCAACAAATCATCGAGCTCACACGAAAGCAAGGCAGACTTATTGAGAACGATCTGTTCTTTCTGATTCAGATTGTCGGCCGTCATCCGGATGACTTTGGTAGTAATGGCATCGCCAAGCATAATATTATTCACTTTTTTAAAATAGGATGTGTTTTTTCTCAAAAACAATGCCCAAAACTGATTGATTTGATCATTTAGTTCTGTGCGTGACTCGACCTTCACCAACCCCATCAAGTCATCTCTTGTGTCCACGCCCAAGGGCTTCTGAAATTTTATCCACTCATAAGTCACCGTATAGACAACCTTTACAATATCTTTTTCCAGCGTGTCATACGTATAAGTAAAGGAAAAATTGTCTGTGCTGAAATCTTCTTTTACAAGTATCTCCCGCAATGCAGTCACTGTATGTATTTTGTATTCATCCAGAAGCCGTAAATAGCTCTCTCGCCAGTTCTTTAGCCAATTTCGGATATAGTTTTTGTCCACGAACAACGGTTCGAGATCCTGCTCAAGATTTTTGTCGCTTACTTTATTGACCTGAAGTGTAAGCTTATCGAAAAGCGCACGCGGGTCTTTCACATCGACACTTTTGGCAATGAGATAATCGAAATCCGGCACCACTTTCTTGCCCATATACCAGAGCAAGTCGTAAATATCTCTGCCCTTTTCCTCGTAGTTGGCATCGCCTACGCCACGAGTCCCTCGCAAAAAGATGGCGGCGATCTTACTCGCCATGAGGGCGGACATGTTGTATGTGATGATGACGAACGATAACTGGTCGCGGTTTATCGGCCGGCGTTCGGTGACGGTTTTCGGGGCGACAAAGTGATTGAGGTCGATCTTTATATGTATTTGCTTCGAAGAATGGCCGAAGCTAAGCTCCTCGCCGACAGTGAATTTCATCAGCAATCCACGTTCTTTGGTGGTTTTAATCGTCAGAAAATCGGCATTCGTGCCGTAGGTATTCGCGAAGTGTTCGTCGACTTCTTTTTTCAGCTCTTCGAGAAACTTTTCGGTCACCGCGTGGGACACTTCGAAATCAAGGTCGACCGACATCCGATCAAGTCCGTGAATGATGCGAAGAGCCGAACCGCCGTACATAATCCAGTTGTTGTATTCCGGATGGTGATAGATGAAATTGAGAACGTAATACTGCAACTCCTCTTTGAGCGCATTGCGACGGGTTTCGGCATCAAGCCCTCCGTAGGTGGCGAGATCCTCTAGTTTTCTTTTTAAGATTGATGTTAATCGTTCACTCATGGGAGTATTTTTTAATCATTGTATAAAACTTTTCCTGTTCCGTTTTATCCATTTCATCAATATCGATCCGCAATTCTTCGACCAGTGCTTTTATATTTTCCGATTTGACACTACGGAACTGGCGCGTCCTGAAATACAACAAATCGAACAACGCTTTCGAGGGCGAAGCAATATAAAAATCAAACTTCCCTTTCGTAAGAGAAAAATCCAAGAACAAATCCTTTTTGATCGACTGGTATGAGAAATTGCCGGCCTTGGTTTCGAAATCTCTCGTGGCTTTGAGCGAGACCGAGGTGATGGAGTGGACCGCTTCCGTGGCGAGATTGTAATACTGGAGAGCCGCCCATGAGCTCACGTATGATGGTGTGCGTATGACGTTGGCAAGATAAAACGAATATGAAATATCGTTCTTATTTTTTTCGAAGAAGTCGGTAGAGACGTACAAACCCTTATTGAGCCAGATAATTTCTTTGTACTTCAAAAACCGGCTGATGTAAGTGTCAACCGTGCCATCTTTAAGCCCCAGCTGTTTACCAAGCTGATAAACGGTATTTTTGCTGAAATGGGGCAAGGATTTGAGCTGTTCTAAAAGGTTTTTTCTGCTTTTCATGATTATGACACTAGTGTACCATACGCGAAATGTGATGTAAAGCTGGCCTATCCACTGCTCTGTCAGATGGCAAAATGTCCTATTTTGTCCAGTTGAATCACTGTAGTGGACAAAAAAGGGACTTTTTGCATAGTACAGTGTGCAAAGTATGCAAAATCGGCACCAAGCTCTCAAATCTGGTCAAACCGGTGAGTCGGGATCGTGAAGGGTACCCAAACGTGTACCAGTGGTGCAAAGCTCGCCCTAGGGGCAACAGGTGGCAAATTTGGGGTAACACAAAACCGCCTTGTGGGCGGTCTTGGTTTAAATCGTGGCAACTGGCACTTTCGGTTGTCGCCCTCGCTTGTGTGGTTCGAACTTCAACGGACCGAGCATCAACCCAATCTTTAAACCCTCATTCGTGTATGTGGCTACATAAACTAGTTTTTGGCCAAAAGTTTTCTCCATTTAAAATATTGTACAATAAAAATCCTCTAAAGTCCATAAAATAAAAACCCACTGTATTAGTGGGCTTTTAACTTGCGATCTTATTATGGATCTATGCTACGATAGGTTTTCCTTGTGCATTTAGGACAGAGCCGTCCGGCAGCACTACCCCAGAAAATTCAAAGTCTCTCAGATCCAGCTCGCTTAAATCTGTTGCTCCTAAATTGGCATAAGCAAAGAAATAAAAGGTAGGCGGAGAGTCTTCCGTGGGAATGAGTTCCGCAAAGCCTTCAGGCAACAAACATATTGTTACAAGAACTGTTTTTCTTTGATCCCACGACGGGATAAAAATTTGTAGCTGATCTCCGATAACTTTCTCAACCCGGATTAGAGTTCTTGTGGATTTGAACATTGCTATGCCACAACCTTAGGAAAATCTTGTTCGGGATAGCTTTGCGGAGCGATGCACCCGTGAATGGGCTTGTCATTTCGCACGCGCATGAAGCGGGCATTACGAATTTTTCCGGACTTAGGAAAACGCATATCAAAAGCGGCTTGCACGACGAAAGGATATTTGGCATTACGAAATTCGGTGCGAACCTTTTCACCGAAAGAACCAAGCTTTCCGCACTCAAATTCCTCTTCGGTTTCGGGATCTCTTTGCAGAAGCACGAGCTCTTTGAATCGATCAGGATTATCCGGATTAGGAATCCACTCTCGAACGATGAAATCGTCCTCCATGATCGGTTTCCACTTCCAGCAACCCTTCGGTCTTTCGGCTTCTTTGCCATCGGTCCCAAAGCTGTTTACGAAGGCCTCATTATAAAGAACCAATCCTTCCCAGCCATTTTCTTCCTGAAATTTTATCGCTTTTTCCGGATTACTCTTGAATACTTGAGTGGTCATTCCAAAATCATCTTGACCATCGATATCCATTAGGCATCCACCAGCGAATAAGGTTCCGGGTTTTAAACCTAAAGATTCAAACGATCTTTTAATATGGTCAAGACGCTCGTCAATCAAGTTCATTCCTGAAGAATAAAGCTTTACTGCACCACCCTTGCCGATAAACACATAGACCTTATATCCATCTCGCTTGAGAGTAATAACCAGGCGCTTCTTTGCTTCTACCTGTTGAATTTCTTCCTCATCATATTTTTCTTGCGCAATCGGCTTTCCAAGCACAAAACCTTTCGGTAGGTTGGCCTTATATCCAAATCGCACTGGGCTTCTCCTTGTTGTTTAAGAACGTTGCAAGATACTAACACGATGTGGCATATTTGTCAAAAGTGCTGAGCATTGGGACAATAACTAAAAAAGCCCCGAACGGGGCTTTTTTAGTTATTCGGCGTGAACTTCTACCTGTATCTTATTTTCAAAGCGTGGGTAAGGCTGGATTTCAATCTCGCCTCTAGGCGGTATGACAGAGGAAGCAGGAGTGATGTACGGAGAATGCTCCACTTTAACACCACCCTTAGTTTCGATATGAGTTCTAAGTTTCTCGTGCAGTAAGTCCAGATTTAACTTCAAATTTTTTTCAATACGGATAATCAGTCGTGCTTCTTCGATAGTTTTATGTGCATCTTGGAAAAGTTCAAATGCCTCTGAAAAAAATCCGGCTTCCATTTTGGCTTTACCCTCGATCATTAATTTATCCGCTTTCCCCAAACTCGCTTCAGCGCGAACCACCGCTTCCGCTCTTAGCTCGTCCCGATTTTCTTTAATAAATTCTCTGAATTCTTTAATTTTCTTTTCGGAAGTTTCTTGACGCTTTTTAGCCTGCTCTTCGAAATTAACTTCTACAGCAGCTTCGGTCGAACCTTCCACTCTATCTTCTTCCCGATCTCGATTATCATAAGGAGGAGGCATTGTTTTTAGCTGCATTTGAGATGACTCTGTCGCCACTCCCTGCTCTCCTCTAATTTTCACTTCTCCAAAAGCAACGGTGCGGTTGCGGATTTTGGTAATCAATGGCTCAATGGCCACGGTATCTTCTTGTCGCACATTAATACTGGCCAAGATAGTCTCATGCGCCTGGAGAGAAGATTCTAAATCGGAACTAATCTCTACCGCCGCATTAGCTTGACCCTTCTCTTCCATTTTCGCTAAGTGCTTTTTGGCGGATTCTGCTCTGGCTTCAAAAGAAGCCTCGATCTGTCCCTGAGCTTCTCCTTCTAGTTTTCCTTCAGAAGCTAGCTCCTCGGCCTCTTCTAATCGACGTTGGGCTAACTTTGAATCTAATTTTGCCTGCGATTCGTTGGAAATAGCGAGGGCGCTGCGAATCTGTTCGTTGACGCTAACTTTTACCGGAAACAACGGATCACCGGGCAAGGAATTTTCGGCCGCAGCAGAAATTCCACCCCCAACTAATAGCATAATTATTACTAATATAGACATAGCTCGTATGGATGCTATCGCATGTAGCGATCCCATTAAGGACACTCTCTGCCTTTCATGACGAGCCTCTTGGGAACTTCTTACCGGATTTTCCTTAATGAAACTTAAAAGGTTATTTCGGACAACGTTTTTTTCCTCCGACTTTAAGCGGAGTTTTTTAAGCAAAGCGATTAATTTTGGAATATCTAAGTTCATCGTTCTATAATTTCTTTTAATTTCTTTAATCCCCGATGTAAGCGTACGGAAATAACGTTCTCGCTCTCTCCGGTTATCGTGGCAATCTCCTGCGGTCCTAAATCATCCACAAAACGCATCGTAATCACCTCTCTGGATTTATCATCCAACTCTTTCATTGCCGCAATAGCATTTTTCGCCTCCGCTAAATTAATAATACTATCTTCTTTATCTCCTACGACATCAAATCCGTTTTCCTGCATATTATCCAAAGAATCGGTCTTTTTTCGGCGATACTCATCAATCAATAAATTATTAGCGGTGCGGTATAAAAAAGCTTTCATGTTTTCGATCTCGCCCCCTTTGGCCAAATACTGCCAAGTTTTCATAAATGTGTCCTGCATCATATCCCGAGCTTTGTCTCGATCGGAAATGCGAAAAAAGCAATGCCGGAAAATGGCATCCGCCAACTCGTCATATATTTCAACAAATTGTTCTTCCAGATTGTCATTCTTCATATCTAAAGACGTTCCAAGACTCAATTTCTTACTCCTTAGTACCTAAAAATATACTGAAAATCAAGTTAACCCTGTTAAATCCAGCGGAGCTGGAACTGCTCAATAGTTATTTAACAGGGTAAAAAAGCCATCTACGATAGATGGCTTTAAGAAGCATCTTCTCCTTGCAAATAGCGGAGTTTGGTCATAAACCCTTTGGTTTCCAATTTTAATTTCTGAGTCCAATCGCCCAATCCTTTACTAATCGCCGCCTTCAGAGAGGCGGAGGCCGTGGTAGGCCGGCCGTTGTACCCGGCAGCCAAGTATTCTTCCAGACGAGGATCGTACAGAATACTCTTTCCGTGACGAGAAACGAAGCCCTGCAGGTTGTAATCGTAGAGCAGAATAGCCGCCTTCATGGAATTAAGATGGTTCGCCGCACCTCTCTCGAAGTCGGAATCAAGTTTAGCTAGGGGGTAGGCTTTGCGAATCGCTTGGTAAGTCTTAGGGGTGAACTGCACCCAACCACAAGCATTGGCTTTACTGCAAGTCAGGGAGTAGGCTCTCTCGGCATTAAGCTTAATAATCACCCGCACTCGATCAGCAGTTTTTTGCGGATCAAGGACAAATTCCCCTAGATCGCTTTGCTCTAACAACGGGATGCGCTTAAAAAATCTCGCCGGCAATACTTCTAATGCGCCGACTAGTTGGTCTGGCAAAGTTCTGGATTTAACCCCAAAACGAATCAGCTCTGCTTGCGCGGAAGCCACCACACTGTCGATATATTCCTTTCCACCATCCACTAATTCCGGTAAGTGTAGATCGTCGCTGTAGGGCGAGTAGATAATTTCTTCTACTACCTGCTGTCTTACGGTTACGGTTTGTAATTTTCCGGCCTTGTTCTTTACTTGCTTTTTAACGTTTTCATAACTGATTTCCGGATATTTATTTTTTAATACAATCCAGTTGGACGGTTCAATGACTCTGAAGTGAGTATTCCACTTATTCCAGCGAATCCCGCTAGAGCGCTCCATGACCTCGATTTTATAATTAGATGGAGAAATTAAATCGGCACCGCGTTTTGTAATTACCGCGATATCAATATCACCCGTTTCTAAATTCAATAGCTTTAGGGCAATTTCCTTTTCCGGCTCAGCAAACTTTTGGTTAGTAGTGGTGGTTTTACTTCCATCCCGATTAATACGCACTTCTTTGTAGGGAATATCTTTGGTACCCACCTTTAAAGGGGTGGCAATAAGTAAATCATCGCCCTCATGCAATTTATCTAGGACACTGAAGGCCGGCGCGGGGTGTGGAATGCTAGGCTGCTCTTGAGAGCTGGCCACTTCCACCACTTGCGTGTGCGGATAACTAAAAGCGACCATCAGAGAAGTGGCTGCAATCGCAATGATTAAAAATATTTTTAGATGGCGCATATTGACTCCTTAAATCGTGGGACAAATGTTAATGAGCGTGTGCTTTAGTATATCAGTTTATAAATTCTGCTCAATCTGATCGGCTTTTCTTAGCACCATTGTGGAATAATAATTACAAATATTGGAGGTACAGGTGGGATTACCGCTAATATAGGCTTTGGCGGCACGGGTTTCACCTGTTTTAGTTTTGGCGTTAGCTCCTCCTTTGGCTAATTTAATCGCCGCGGCCGTAAATGCATCTTCGACATTCCAAGGATTAGGCGGGTTGTGTCCGGTTAAACGCGCCACTTCCGCTTCGTAGCCCAGCCAAGTGGTGGGTAAAAACTGTGCCGGACCCAAAGCTCCTCCACAACCGTAATTGGGCTCTCGGGAAACCTTGACCGTGTCTGGATTCAGGCCAAGCTTGTTAACAATTTTGAAGAAAGCGGCTTTCTCTAATTCAGCTCTTTTTGGTTTCTTGAGATTTAGATAGCAGGTGTACATATCTTTCTGCCAATTACCGGTTCCAACATTTTTTCCTAAACCAGATTCAATTTCTAAAATAGCCAGCAGAAAAGCAGGACGAATTCCTGCGCCAATGGCAGCTAGTTGTCCGAATTTTACCGCCTCTTCGGCGGAGACTCCGTTTTGTTGCAAGTAGGTAATCTGAGTACGGATTTTTTCAATATCCGCCTTAGACTGCTTAACCAGATTCTGATATTTAGACTCCTCTCCCTTGGTGACTTTAAGGAGTTGATTCTTGTTGGTTTTAACATCCTCCACGGATTTCCTTTGGATTTGCTGAATATTTTTTAAACTTTCCAGTTCCTGCTTCTGATCAATCAAATGATCCTCTTTTATTTCTAGTCCTGCTTTTATATCCTTGATCTGGCCGATAGTAGCTTTGACATTCTCTTGGGTAGTTTGGACGTTATTCAGGTTATCAAAAAAAGCTGAAAAGCTTTTATTCTTGAGCAAGATTTGTAATAAGTCTTCTTGCTCGCTTTGGTTTAAGAGACGCAAGTAAGCTCCGAGAGCCATTTTATGCTTACCAATCTTATCTTCTGCATCTTTGATTTGCCCCACCGTTTGTCCAATTTCCGCGCTGGCCTGATCAATAGACAAGGAGAGTCCTTTTATTTCAGACTGAATCTGGCTAATCTTGGAATTTAATATTGAGATTTCGTTGTTTAAGCTTTTTGATGCCCCCTGTTTTTTAGAAATTTCTTCCTCATAAGCAGCAATTTGTCTATTTATTTCTTCAATCTGTTTATTGCGATCATTAATTTCATCCTGCACCGCGGCCACGGCAAAAGAAACATCCCCCATTATAGACAGGGTCATTAGCATCGGCAGAACGATTTTAAGTGTTTTTTTGATCATCTCGTTTGAAAAGTCTTAGGGTGTGACAACGATCTGGCCTCGGTATTCAGCGCGAGAGGCGTGGAGATGATCATGAAAAGTGCAGGTCTTGGCGGTCGTGAACGTATGGGTATAAGTTTGGTTCAACCCTAAACCGGCCAGAGCATCAAAACCAGGGCAAACCGTATGAATGGGATGCGGCCCAGTAGCCGGCCAAACCAATACCGAACTCTTATTCACAAATGTCACTGTATCTCCAACCTTAATCTTTAAGTCTGAAGTAGAAAGTCCGGCGTCGGTGATAATAATCTCATGCTTTTTAGCCGAAACTTTCGGGGAAACACTGCTTGATGGCGAAGTATTCGTTCCAGATGGCGAATCGGTTATGGAACTTTCCGTCGGAGCATTACTGGTTTTACTGTTAAATACAAAAAGGGCGGCGATAAATAAGACAATAACCGCGATAATTACGAAGATTTTCATACTAGTTAAATTATCCCTTAAAGAGGGTATTTTTCAACCCTTGTTATCCACGAAGAGGAACTAGTATAATTAGTACATATGTTAAGAATTCTTGCTTTGATTTTGGTAGGAGGTGCGGTATTTTTAGCCTTCAACAAAGAGAAGGTACACGAGTATAAGCGCAATGCTTTGGAGACCATTAATCCAGCTCTCAAAGAGAAAAGACTCATTGGAGAAATCCAAGATAATCTTCAACGCTTAGACGGCCTTCTTTCTAATAAAAATTTCAAACCGGAAGACACCAAAGAAGTTGCCGCGATAGTCAATAACGCCAAACAAGTTTTATCCGAACTGGAATCTACCAACGCCAAGTCCGACCTCGGAGCGAATTTGAGTAACCTTATTCAAAAATTAGTGCCCCTGCCGGACAAACCCTCTCCCACCTGGCTCCCTCCTCAAAATTGTCCGATCAACTAAAGCTAGGAGCTCTACCGAAACGGCCAAAGAAAGCGTAAGAAACGAACGCCGGGACGTGCCGAGATAATGAGAAATAGAACACCGATTATCACATTAAAACCGTCATAACTCCAACGTACCGGATCATCGTCCTTCAGGCGCAGCCACATTCCAAATTCATCAAACGCCAGACCCAAGCCAAAACCGAAAAGTAGCGCAATCAGATATTTCGCCCTGGGGCCGTTGAAAATTAAAGCCAGGTACCCGGTCACGGCCAAAATAAAGAAGCCATAGGTAAAGTGGTGAACTCTCAAGCCTGGCGACCATTCAACGTAAAATTGCGGAGCAAAATGGCTTAAAATTCGGGAGCCGACAAAAGTCAAAGAGAAAGCGACGGCGATAGGAAAAATAATTGCCACATAAAGGCCGGATTCGTGATGCACGACCTTCTCCCGAATACTTTCCTTCATTTTATAGAAGAGACCAAAAAACATGAGTTACTTAATAAGCAGGTATGGTAGTTCCTTTTTGTTCCGGAAGACCGTAGATATCCTTATCAATAGACCGTTCAAAACAAACCCGACCGGCGTCATGAGTCCAGTTATCTGTTTGACCCCCATGAGGGTAGCTAGCATCTCTGACGGCTAAAGGATAAGCATTGCCACTGCCATATGAAACTCCGTTAGTTTTAAAATCAGCACAAAGTTTAAAACGCAAGGCAGATTGACCTACTAGTTCATATTCGTAAGACTTATTGGTTTCCGGGTCATGAGGAGGCATATATCCAGAAAATTCATCTTTTAATTGATCGAGAGAATCAGGAATAACACCTTTTTTCTGCCAATAGTTCAAAACCTGGTACTGAATGCTTTGTAAATCATTGATGCGCTGATCGTCGAAGCGTCGTGCGCGTTGAGTAGCTGGAGAACCGACGATAAAGAATCCACCGACTAAAGCCGCAGCTACAACAATCGAGACAATCCAGGTTAATAGTTTGGACTTAGAGCTTGCGCCTTTAGCACGATTAAGTACCCAACGATAATAACCGAACACCCCACCCGCCACTACTAGCACTACTAAAATCTTCCAGAAAAACTTGGTTGTCAATTCTCCACTGTAAAAGTTGTAAACCAGAGTGATAAGATCAATAATAACGGTGATCGCCGCGACAAAAAGAGTAAAGTAAATCAGCCACTTTCTAGACCGCAATTCTTTTTTCTCCGGATTGGTCTTAATTTCTTTCTCTAAAGTCCACGTGATCCAGATATAAACAGGAAACATAACCAGCAAAGTAGCACTAGACCAGCGGATCTGATTCAAGATACTGGTTAGATAATAAGAAAGCTGGTCCGGAACCAGAAAATCAATATATGAGAACAGGAGAGCAATAAAGCTCACCACACTGACATAGAGGGCCGCAAATCCCAAAAGATGCATAAATACGTCTTTTGGGCTGCTTTTTGAAGTGTTTTCCATATGAAACCACTATAGCATACTTTCGAATTTTTTCCAGTAAACATGTTGACAGTGCACAATTTTTACGGTACATTGTGCGCGATCAAGTTCTTTAAAAAGGAGTCGCATGCCGACCAAAGAAAATCTGGCTTGGCAATACTACCGAGACTTTCACTTGTATGCCGGGGATTTATACCCCAATCAGTACAATTACATTGATTGCTTAAGACTCGCTGAAAAGACCTTCGAAATTAAGCGCTTAGCGGCAGAAAAGAAGTCGCATATCTTGGTCCATTACTATTTACGTCCAGAGTTTCATGAGATAGCTGAAAAGCTCGGTGATTCATTGGCCCTCAGCAAATACATGCGCGAAGTTCAGGCAGAACGTGTCGACTTTCAAGCGGTGTTTTTTATGGGGGCTACCGCCAAAATTATTGCTGGAAATAATACTCGAGTCTTTGTGGGAGATAGCCCCAAGGTATTGGGTTGTTCTCTCGTCTCTGGCACTGACCATCAGTGGATTAGTGCGTGGAAAAGAGAAAATCCCGACGGAATACTGATCACTTATATCAACAGTGACACATATACCAAATCCATCAGTAACTTTATCTCCACTTCTCGCAATACAGACAAAATCATTGCCCACGTCGCCAGAAAGTTTCCAGGACAGAAAATTCTTTTCCTGCCGGACAAATTTCTGGGACAGGTCATGAAAATACGCGCCCTGCGTCTTCTAGAACAAGAGAGGATAAAAATTGATCCGGACCTGATTGAAATTTACAAACAGCCTTTCGGTGGATTTAACGCCTGCTGTTATGTGCATGAAAAACTGGGCCGCGACTCCATCTTGGTCACTATGGCCGAGCATCCGAATGCAGAGGTAATGATTCACCCCGAGTGCGGCTGTGCTTCTTTCTGCATGTATCAGATCGAGCAGAATATTATTCCGGCTGACAAAGCCTTCTTTCTCTCTACCGAACAGATGCTTCGTCGTGCCGAAACCTCTCCGGCCAAAGAATTTATTGTAGCTACCGAGCCTGGTATGCTTTATGCCCTGCGTAAACGCTTACCGAATAAAATTTTTATTCCTGTTTCTGCTACCGCCCATTGCGATTTCATGAAAGGTAACACTCTAGACAAACTACTGCGTTCCTTGCGTGAAGATCGCCTCGAGATTGTCATTTGCAAAAACTGTGCTGACTGTGTCGATCCCAAGACTCCTTATGAGGACGACCGGGTCATTCATATTCCAAAAGTTATTGCCGATAATGCCAGACTCGGCATCGAACCCATGCTTTCCATTTAAAAATCCCGCCTTAGTGGGATTTTATTTTACTGAACGAGGAGGAGGATTCATTATATTCCTGGCAGCTTATCTTTGATCATCTCCAGCGCTCCGGAACAGTGGGGCGTAAGATTCATCTCCGTTTTTTCCTTCCAAAGATTCTTCACGGAGAAAAATTGCGCCTTTTCCATTTCCTCTTCCTGAAAAACGAATGGGCCGTCGAACTTCCCAAAGTATACAAAAACCATTTCGTATTCGGTAGCATCGTCGACAATGAACTTACCAACGAATTCCAGATCGGTCCGAATGCCAATCTCTTCCTGCATTTCTCGGTAAACCGCCTCTTCCGGCTTTTCGCCGGAATAGACATGCCCTCCAACCGAACAAGACCAGAACAAGGGGTAATTCCTTTTATCCCTCTTACGCAGTTGGAGCAAAATCTCCCTCTCACTATTAAGAATCATTACATGCACCGAGCGGTGTAAAAGATGCTGCGCGTGCGATTCCTTCCTGGTCTTTTGTCCGACCACTTCGTCTTGCTTATTAATAATGTCCACTATTTCCATATAAAAATTCTATCACAAGAATTTAATACCGCCATCATGGCGGTATTTTTAATCTCTGAACCTTTTTGCTCCTGCCCATGGGTCGTTTTTCTCCAAAGGATAATCGAAAAAGATTCGAGCACTGGTTACGTCGCACACATGACAAAAAGCGGCCAACGGCCCCATCACTCTCTTGCGATTACTGTAATCATCGAACTCTCCTTCGACATACTGCAAAGCGTTAGCCTGCTCCGGAGTCAGAACTATTGAAGAAAGCCTCATGAACTTTTCCCGATAGACATGGGCATCTTGTTTGCTTTGAAATTTTTCCCGGTGTCGAAGCCGACCATCCGGTCCCTGCTCATACTTCCATGGCTTCTCAATGTCGTGTAGAAAAGTAACCAGTAGAGCATCGGAAAGAGAAAAAGGCATCGGCCGCAAATTATTCAAGGTCACAAAATTCACAAAAGCCAAGTTCATTATCTCTTGGACATGATCCCAATATCCCCCGGGCCAGGATTGGTGATTATGTACGGAACCAACAGTATTCTGAAATAAATTACGAAAATTTCCTAAGATTTTTTGGCAAGCTGAACGATTCGGTTCATTAATCATTTCCACCAACTCATCGACGGTATAGTACTTACTCATCCCCCACTCCTCATTATCAAAGAATGGGTTGATAGTAGCACATTAAATCTAAAGTAGCTACTTCCACAAAAGAGAAGCCTCCTCCCAACTAATTTGATACCTGAAAATATTTATTCGTACCATTCCACCCTTCGTCATCCGCTTTAAACACTCCCGGCCCGCCGCCCGGAGTAGGCAGGGTTAAACCCGAAAGAGTGACCGGATCGGATTCATTTTCCAGGTTAGCATAAACCGCACATTTTTTATCGGTATTAACTATGTAGCGATAAAAAGATTGCGCCTCCGTTCCTTTCAAGGGGTCTAAAGGAGTTTTCAACGAAGAAGCATATTGCGGATTTTTGGTTTTGAGTTCACTGACCACTTCTACTAAATCGTAGTCACCCTCACCACCATCAGGTACATAACAAGACAAGGTTAACAGCTTTCCGACTTGCGAAAGATCCGCTTTACGTTTGGCATCACGAGCTTTGCCTAAAGCCGACTTCATCGGCCCATTGATCATGATGGTCGCCAAAATAGCAATGATCAAAATCACCACCAAGATTTCTACCAATGTGAAACCGTTTGTCTTTTGCCTCATAGAGAAAATCTTTCGAAATGAATCTTAGGGGGAGGGACACCCAGTTCTTTGAGCATTTTAATGACCGCGTCCATCATCGATGGGGGTCCACAGAGGAATACCTCCCGCGAAGCTAAATCCGGCACCAGGCGCTGGATTTTTTCTTTATCCACATAACCCCTTTCTCCTTGATACTGCGGATCGTCGCTAAGAATATGTGTCACTTTAGCGTTGTAATTTTGAGCCACTTCATCTAACTCTTTTCTAAAGACGATATCGTTTTGAGTGCGATTGGAATAAAGTAAGGACACATCCTTCTTGTGCTTAGTCATCTGCTCCATTAAAGAACGGATGGGAGTGATCCCAATTCCTCCAGCAATGAAAAGTACTTTAGGAGAAGAGCTGAACAGCTCCGTGAAAACTCCATACGGGCCATCGATAATAATTTTAGTGCTTTCTCTTAAACCGGCCACCTGCTTAGTAAAATCGCCCAGTTCTTTAACCGTCACACGCAATTCCTGACCGTTTGGCATCATAGAAAGAGAAAAAGGATGAGCCTGCCACCATAGTTTTTTATCCAAAAAACGCAGGATCATAAACTGACCGGGATTGATATTAAATTTATCCAATTGCCGTCCGCGAATATAAATCGAAACGGTATTATAATTTTCTCGCACAATCCGACCGACATAAAAGCCGTGGCGGAAATTACAATACAGTGGTCTTAAAAATCGAAAAGTTAAATGCACCGTAAAAACAATCGTATATAGTGCGATCCAATAGCCATAGAAAATTTGATTTCTCAATAAATCTGTTCCTCCTTCGATTTGGTGCCAAAACGAAGAAAAGATCGCGCCGTAAACTAATAAGTGTACAAAATACCAAGATTCATAGCGCAGCTTATTCATAACGATCGAAAGCGAAACCGCTACCACAGCCACAAACAAACTGAGCCCAACGAGCGCTAACCAAATATGCTCATAGTCCATCAGGAAAAGTTTGAACTGGCCAATAAAGCCCTCCCCGGAAAGAGCTTTGTTGCCGAGGATCAACAGGGCCGGGTGAAAAAGCAGCAAAACCAATCCGCGCTGGCCATTAGTGTGATGAATACGCGACAGCTTATCTAAACCGAAAGTGCCTTCCAATAAAGGAAGGCGTCCCATAAAGAAAAACTGCTGAAGAATCATGTAAGCAGCGGCTAATCCCGCCAAGCGCCCCAGGGCAATAAGAGCCCAGGGCAAGCCCTGATTAAAAAGTCCCCCCGAACCGTTCCACCAAAAACCTAAAATCACGGCCCAGTTGGCCCACAACAATATCTGCCAAAAAAGCTTTTTAGTCCTCATGCTACTCAACGATCAATTTACCGACCATCCCCATCTGGCGATGCGTACCTACCGAGCAATAAAATTCAAAAGTTCCTGTCTTGCTAGCTGTAAATTCAATCTCTTCGGTTTGCCCAACAGAGAGCTGTTTTGTCTTAGCCTTAAACTCATCTAGTACCCAGTCGTGAAACCCTTGTTCATTCTTTAATACAATTTTAACCTTGTCCCCTTTCTTTACTTTTATTTCCGTCAAACTAAACGAAAAACTCTTGGCCGTTACATTAAAAGTTTTAACTTGAGATCCCGGCTCCGGTGAAATTGATGCTCTTGGAGGAGTAGAAGAGCTGACGGTTGGACTGGCGCTAACACTGGTCGTGGGAGTAGCACTAACCGTGGCCAAAGGACTAGAGGACATAGTTGGAGTAGCCGTTTCACTTGGGCTAGTCTCGTCCGCAGAACGAAACAAAAAGTAACCCCCAACAATTAATATTAAAATAATGATACCGATGATAGCGTTTTTCATATAGTCTTTTATAGTTAATTAAATTGATGAAAAATTAGTGAGTGGTTTTAAACCACTCTTTGAATAGCATAACATCCCGGAAAAAAAAATTAAACCCATTCTACTTCGCCGTTTTAATGGCGTTGAGAATCTCTTTAATTTTTTTGAGACTATCTTCATCTACCAAAGAGAGTGGCAGGGCGTTTTTATTAACCTTCCGCAAAACGGCCAGTCTTTTCTTCAACTCTTCAGCAGAGACTAGATCGCTCTTACTCAAAAAAACGTATTCTTCTTTGCCTGCTAAAGCTTCGCTATAGTTTTTAAGCTCTTGCCTCACTATCTCATAATCTTTGTCGGGATGCTCAGATTCGGCGGAGATTAAATAAAAGAGAGTGTTCGTGCGCTCAATATGTTGCAGAAATTTAATACCCAAACCCTTGCCACTGGAAGCGCCCTCGATTAAACCAGGAATATCCGCCAAAATTATTTCGTAATAAACTCCCAGATTTGGTTCAAGGGTGGTAAAAGCATAATTGCCCACTTTGCTTTTCGCTCCGGTTAATTCATTCAATAAGCTGGACTTGCCGGAATTTGGAAGACCGATTAAACCCACATCGGCAATCAATTTAAGATTGAGGTGCAACGTAAAAGCTTCTCCGGGTGTGCCCTCTTCGTACTCTCGTGGACTAGTGTTCACCGCGGAACGGAATTTAAAGTTACCTCTTCCTCCTTTACCACCCTTAGCCACTAAAATTCTCTCGCCGGTTTTGATTACTTCTTGAGTGGCACCCGTCTCAACATTAATAATAACTGTTCCGACAGGCACTTTTAAAATAAGATCCTCGGCGTTTTTACCATCGACCGATTGTCCGTGGCCGATACCGCCATTAGCGGTTTTAACCTCCTTCTTATGTCTAAACTGCATGAGCGCGCTTAAATCGGATATGCCCTCCACGTAAACATCTCCTCCATTTCCTCCATCGCCACCCACCGGCCCAAGGCTGTTCATGTTGCTATTAAAAGCCACCGCACCGCGGCCGCCATCCCCAGCCTTCACTTTAATTGTGACATCATCAATAAGCATATATAAGAGTTACCCCAAGTTGGCCAGAGCTTCATAGTTGGCTAGCTTTAAATCCAAGCCAGAGACCAGCAAAACCTCCAATGGCCGATAATAGCACTCCTGAGACCGAAAAGGAACTGGCACCCCAAAGCGTCGGGATATATCCACCAAGCGTAGTGCCCAAAAATAATCCTATCCAAATAAATTTATTCATATTACTAGAGCATCAATATCGCACCTAGAGAGATTAAGGCGGCTCCTAAGGCCGCTTTCCAGGTGAACTGGGTGCCCAAAAATAGAATCGAGAAAATTAAGACAAAAACAACACTTAGGCGGTCAAGCGCTGAGACACTTGGAGCTGGTCCCATTTTCAAAGCCGAGAACATTGCCAGCCAAGAAAGAGCTCCGGCAATTCCAGATAAAATTATAAAAAGCAGGGTCTTGCCGTGCGGTAGATTTCCCCACTCAAATTTTCCCAACGCCAAAGAGATTACTACCAAAAACCCGGCCATGATTACCGAACGAATAGTGGTGGCTAAAGTAGTATCAATCCCCTGCAGTCCTATCTTGGCAAAAATCGCCACTAAAGCGGCTAATACCGCACTTAATAGAGAAAGTGTAATCCAACCCATGATGAAATAATTATAAACTATTTTTCCTTTACCATCCAAACAGCGATGATGGTGGTAAGGGGAACGGCTAAGAGTAGACCGATGGTCGATATGATGGTGCGGGCGATTTCTTCGGCAATGACCTGGCCGTTAATGACAAATCCCACCGCAAATCTTTGAGAAGCAAGCAAAAGAATAAGTGGTAATGCCGCGCCAACGTAAGCCAGCACCAAAGTATTGATTACGGCAGAAATATGATCCCTGCCGATGATCATCGCTTTTTTGAATAATTCAGTTTTAGAATGCGTTCCGGATAAATTAAAAACGGTGGAGGCCTGCGTGATGGCCACGTCATCTAAAATACCAATGGCCGCGATGACGATCCCCGCGATCAAGATATTGACCAAGCTAATAGAATTATCCGTGGCTTGAGTAAGATAAAGTGACTCTTCCCCACCGAAGCCGGTTAAGTACAAAGAGTGCACCCCAATTTTGGCCACAATACTAACTACTACCAAAGTTAAACTAATACCAATTAAGGCCGCTAAAGATTTGCGGTTAAATCCATGGGCGGCATAGAGAGCCACGCAAACAATTAAAATTGAACCGGCGATGCCGATGAGCAACGGATCAAAGCCGGCTAAAATCTTGGGGATAATAAAAAAGAAAATAACGACGAAACTAAACGCCAACCCCACTAAGGAATTAAGTCCCTGCACTCCACTCACCGCCAAGGCCACCAAAATAAAAGCCGCCACTAGCCAGATCAGGCCATTCTTCCTAGAGACATCGACTACATAAAAATCACTTTCTTCGGACGGAGAACCATGAATAAAAATTTCCGCTCCCTTGCGCACCGTAGTGTAGTCGTTTAAAACCTCGAGCTCTTTTTCGCCATCCGGAAGATGCGCCAAGACTCGTAAAGTTTGGACAACCGTCGTGCGGTCATTGTATTCATTTTGCTCCTCCTCTTCGTGAACAACTTCCAATACCTCAGCTTTAAAAATATTTCCGGCGGTGAGCTGCTCTTTTTCAGTGGAAGAAAAAAAAGGCCGGAGGATTATAAACAGAGAAAAGACCGCGATCGCGGCGATAACATACTTATTCGGTTTGGTGATAAACTTTTGCTTAAAACTCATTGTTCTATTTAACCAACTTTAATTTATCTTTTTTATCCCAGCTCTTTATTTCCGCCTCTCTTTTAGAAGCTGCACTTCTAGTTGGAAATTTTTCGGTATACAAAAGTTTTTTAAATTTTTTGGCACGCATGTAGCGGCTCCCCTCGCCCACCCTATGCTCTTTAACCCTGCGCACCACATTTGTGGTAATTCCCGTGTAAATCGTGTCGTCCTGACAAAGAATAAGATAGACGAAGTACATTAGGCGCTGTTTTTATCTGCGAAAGTGATCTCCGAATCCAAGTTGGGTACAGTTTTATCAATCTCTAAATGACGATTATACCTCTTGAATACAATATAACCATTCAGAAAATTTAAAAAGTCCTCTCGCTTTTCTTGTTCACCCTTCTCTAAAAAGTGTTTAATCGGGGAAGCTTCTGGAGTTAACTCAAAATGTCCGCGAATCTCACCATCACTGTACACGCGTAAATGATACTGCTCGTTAAATGAAATTAATTTTCTCCAAGAAAGCACCTGCTCGGTATCTTCCCAGGCCACAAAATGATTCCCAAACTGCCACTTCTCGCTCAAGTGAATCTTTAAATCCGCCAAAGATTTTTGAGGATGTAGCCAGCCTAAATGATAACGCTGACGCTTTTCGTCGTGAAAAATGAGTGCATGCCTTTCTATCCAAGGAAAAACGACATACAACACTTTCCAGATCTTTTGTATTAATTTCTGAAAAAAATTCATAGTTACTTATTAGTCCGAAAGTCTAACTGTTCTTCCGGAATATCTTTTGATGTACCATGTTTAATTGCTTCGGTCCAAGTATTTTTATCGGAAGATTTGATTTTGAAAACTTTGTCCTTAAATACCACTATAACATCATCTTTACCTGGCTGCCAAAAATGCATATACCACGGCCCGTCCTGCAAATATTCCCCCAACTTTTCAATTTGCTTTTCGCTGACCATGACATCATTGAGCATCCAATCTTCCAGCGCGTAAGTTTTTTTAATTTTTAGACTCTTTAAAATCTCTTTATCGCGCAAGCTGCTTTCCACGATAGTCCCTTCGTATTTAGTTTCTTCTCCCGAAGGCAGTTCGAGCATGCAAAGATTGTACTGCTTACCCAACAGTTCAATGGCCTCTTTGAGTTTATCGTATTTTTCTTTGGCTCCCTCAATTGTCTCTAAAATCTTTTTTAAATCCTCATCTTTTTTTAGTCCACCGACAATTGTCTTCTTTGCCAATTCTTTTACCTTCTCCTCCGGTAAACTACGCAGATAATTTTCCAGTTCTTTTTTCTTCCGCTCCAACAGTTCTCGAATACTTCCACAACGTTCTTTCTCTTTTTCGCTTTTTTTCTTCTTTAGTTTTCCACTAAATCCAAGAAATCCCAAAACTACTGCACCCAAACCTACAGCAACCGCAGTAAGTAACCCCGCGGGCATGCCTGGGGATGGAAGTGGTGTAGGACTAGGAGTTGGTGTGGGCGTAGGCGTAGGAGAAATTGAAATACTGGGCCTTGGTGTAGGAGAGTAGCTTATCTTGGGGGTTGGAGTTGGGGTTCTGGTCACCGGAGCACTCACTGCACCCGTTGCAACTGGAACAGCAGTCGGAGCCGTTCCCGGGTCTCTAGCACCCGATGTACTGGCATCCGCTGTCGGTGTTGGGGTTTCAGTTTTAACCGCACTTCCATCGTCCACAGCCAACGCCACTCCCCCACCTAAAATTAAACCCGCCAGCACAAAATATTTGAATATGTTCTTTAGAAAATTCATATGTAATCAAGATCTATCTTATCAGAAATTATAGTGTATAAAAACAAAAAAAGCCCGCGGCTAAAGTGTAAAGCTCTCCTATGAGGAGTACTAGATCAGTAGAAATTAACTCTACCTTTTTTTAGTATCTTTACGGCTGGCCAATACTCGATCAATGGCAACACCTAATCTATCTAAGATGAAGAATAACAGTACTGGCAATGCGTATCCGACCACGTATAATATCGGCCTTAGGATCTCGGTTAAATATAATGGAAGTAGCGAACGGCTAAAATCAAGGATAAAAAAATAACTTAAATAGAACGGATTCGAAGGAACATGCATAACAAAAGCCCAGATCACAAAAGCTACAAAGAGAACGCATGCCATTACTGGTCCACTTTTTGATCGAAAAACTTTCATTATTTATATATAAATTATCGCAAACTTACGGCAGAAGCACAACACATAAAAACTCCTAAATACCAGAAATGCATTAGGCCGCTACACATTACTTCCTGCCACGTAGCCGGTGGTCCAGCAGAGTTGGAGGGAGTATCCTCCCGAGGGACGGCTGATGTGGAGTAGATCACCCGTGACGTACAAATTAGCATAGCGCTTCGAGCGCATGGTGCGGGTATCAACCTCTTCTAGCGAAAGTCCGCCATCGGCCACTACCGCCCGATCGTAACCCATTAAACCAGTGATCGTGACCGGTAAGGCTTTTAAGAGGTCGACAATCTGCCTTCGTTGCTCTTTGGTGATACTATGCACTTTAATAGCAGGACTGATCCCTGCCTTGCCGGCAGGTAGGCCCTCCAAAAACGGCAGCAGAGCGTGGCCGGTGCCAACTGGAGCGATTTCGTTCCAGACGTTCTTGAGAGTTTTATTTTTATGCATATCGAACACGGCGGTGATTCTTTTATCAAGAGCGCCGACATCCTCCCGCGGATGTACATCGATCTGGGCTGTGACCGCCCCGGCATGCAATAAATCCGCCACATCACCGGCGGCATTGAGAATGAGCGGGCCCGACAATCCAAAGTGCGTGCACAAAATATTTCCTTTCAAAGCCATTTTCTTCTTACCCTCAAGCAAGAAATTAATTCGCACCGCCGAAAGCGAAACACCCGCAAGCTTTTTTACCCACTCCTCCTGCACCGCTAGCGGCACCATCGTGGGCGTTGGCTCTTTTACCGCGTGACCGAGTAGGGTTAGCCACGAGAAGCCATCACCCGTCGAACCAGTCTCTGGGTGCGACTTACCGCCAGTAGCCAAAATGAACGAAGTAGCGGTAAACTTCTCGCCATTAGCTATTACATGGCTAATATTGCCATCGAGCACATTGATGCGCTCAACATTCATTCCTGTACGCACCTCTACCCGCCCCTGCTGAATATATTTCTGAAGTACTTTAAACACATCAATCGCTCTTTCTGTTTTGGGGAAGGCACGTTTGCGCGCCTGCACCACCAGGGGCAAGCCACGAGATTCGAAAAAGGAAAAGGTATCTTTAACACCAAACTGCGAGAACGGGGAGTGCAAAAATGATTTCGCAGAGCCGTAGTGCGACAAAAGCACCTGCTCGTCTTCTTCGGCGTTAGTAATGTTACAGCGTCCCCCGCCGGTTATCTTAAGCTTTTCGCCCAAGTTTTTATTCTTTTCCAATAGCAAAACGCGCCTCCCTCGTTCGGCAGCGCGCCCCGCGGCCATCATTCCAGCCGCTCCTCCACCAATGACAATAATATCGAAGTCTTGCATCTTTTATAATTACGCCGCTAAGTCGAGCGTCTCATCAATACGAATCTGGCTCACAAAGCTGGGAACGTGACTAACTAAAATCATCGCGCCTTGATACTTATCTAACGCCGCGGCAATCACGGGAATATGACGAAAATTAATATGGTTGGTCGGCTCATCCAAAATGAGTAGTCCTGGTCTTTGCAAAACCAAACGCACAAAAGCAACCAAGCCTTTTTGCCCCTCAGACAAACTGCCAATCTTGGTGAAAATCGCATCACTGCCGATCAAAAAACTGGCGGCCACCGAACGGATTTCTTGATTGTCTAATCCTTGCGCCACGGACTGGAGAGATTCGAACACCGTGTCTTCAAAATTCAAAGTCGAAAAATCTTGACGATAATAGCCGATGGTTACATCCGGAGCGATCACCGCACCCTTGGCCTTTCCGGAAGCCAACGCCTCCAAGAGCGTACTCTTGCCAATGCCATTTGGTCCGGTGAGAAGCAGATGACGATTTTTCTGCAAAGCAATTTTAACCTTCTTTTGAGTTGATTTATGATTTTTAATTACCCCTACAGAAGAGAGGGTCACAACATCGCCGATCAATCCGGTTTGAGCCGGAATAGTAAATGGTCGAATAGTTTTATCTTCCTTGCGTACATCAACTTGCGACTCTTCCATTTCTTGCGCGTCCTCACGCATACGCTTGGCGAGCAAACGCAGCCGTCCGCCTTTCATGGCAAAGAAGTTTGCTTTCTCTTTTTTCTCAATGGCCTGTTTAGCCAAACGGGCATTGGCGCTGTTTTCCTTTTCAATCCGCGCCGTAATCTGCTCTACCACATTAAAATAGTTGCCTTGGTACTGTTCGATTTTACGCGTGTGCAGATCGAGATAGAGCACGCCCTGGGTGAATGCATTCAAGAACTCGGCATCGTGTGAGATAACCAGACATGTTTTTTTACAATCAATTAAAAATTGGCGCAAATGGGCAATTCCCGCCGTATCTAAATTATTAGTCGGCTCGTCCAACAGTAGAACATCGGAATCCTGAATAAGCGCTGAGGCTAAGAGAAGTCTAGCTTGCTGACCACCAGAGAATGAGCGAATAATTCGATCGTGCGGAGCATGCAAGTTAACCACCTCAAGGACGGTATCAATTTGGGGATCAATGTCATATTGCTTTTCAGAGAAACACTGCTCAAAAAATTCCCGCACGGTCAGATCCAGTTGATCACGAGAGATCACCTGGCGAGCCAAAGCGATGGTTAAACGCGGAGCAACATGAATATTCCCCGACTCGGGCTTCAAAGCTCCGGTGATCAACTGAAACATGGTGCTCTTGCCCGCCCCATTCTGACCCATGATCGTCATTTTAGCTCCTCGGCGTATGGAAAAATCCACCTCTGTGAGGATGGGTTTATTGTGTCCAAATTCAAAGGACACCTCTTCAAATCTGATAATAGACTCTCCTTGTGTCATGATATTAGTAAGACACAAGATTATATCATATTTACTCGATGCAGTAAATATGGGACGGATTATCTAGTAAAATTCTTAGCATTGATGTTTTGCTTCTGATTTTCTGAAATCAACTCTCGTAAGATAGGCGCGCGATTATCTTTCTCGGCCACTATTTTATCAAACGTCATTTCATTATTGATAAAATAAACCTGCACGCCGCTTTCTATCATGCCGGCTATTACCGAAGGGAATTCTATAACTTCTCCCGGTGTAACCTCCTCAAAACTCTGCCATTCATACTTTTTACCGATTTTCTCAAAACTAGTTGAAGGTAATCTATAAACAAATCCGCCCTTATCTTTTGGTAAAAATTCTTCGGATGTACCCCAAATGCAAATATAAGCGATATCTTGCTCAAAACCTATACTGTGGATAACCTCCACCGGAAACATAAACAGACTCGCAACATCTATTCGTTCTGTGGCAAATACTGCGGGTAAATCGTGGATATGATCCGACGTCGAATGTTTCAAAACGGGCTTTAATTCCCCTGCGATCTTATGTGGACTTCCGTGATATAAAATAATCGAACTCATTTTAAATCTAAATTAATGAATAGTTTTTTAATCTGTTTTCGAAATATGACGAATAATACAGAAAAGGACATCACAACCGAAACAACCTTTAGTCAGCTAGCTTTCATTTCCTATGTTACTATTGTTAGAAATTGGTGAGCTAGCCAATACTCTGCGACGAATCAATACCATCATTACGAATAAACTATTTGTAATGATTAATACGGCAGGATATAACCAAGTCACCAGACTAAAAGATTCGATAGCAAATAATCCGATGGTCCATTTCAAAGCAGCCAGAGCATACTCAACTGCCGTTTCCTCTCCAGGCTTATTATATGATTTTCTAAAGGTCGGGATAAAGGCCATGGAATCGATGAGGGTTATAAAAATTACGGCTGAAAACGGATTTTTGGTTTTAATCCACAGAATAATACCGAGGAGCGCACCTGCCAGACAAAGCCAATCAAATTTTGTAATTTCTTTTTCCCCTTTCTTTAGAGCCAATATCGCAATCACCAAACAAATGACTGCCGTGCATCCGGTCACCCAAGCTCCTGGTCCCGCATGACCGACTACTTGTGCGAAGAAAGCTAATCCTCCCAGCAAAGCCCAAACAAACCACGAAAAGAAGTGTGGCTTTGTTCTACCATTAAGAATATCTCTAAAATAAGGAGCGTAACCGATAAGACCCACTACGACTGCAATAACACCTAAAGTTGTTTTGGAATCCGTCATTAAA
>JAUSIQ010000031.1 GCA_030647955.1 bacterium
CGATCCTTAATCTCAAGAATCATTCTCGGCTTCATATAAATGCCACCACGCGCAAATACGGAATAAGCATTCACTAACTCTAATAGGCTAACATCTGAACCACCGATGGCCGTGGGCAAGAGCGACTCTAAACCGACATTACGGTTTGAGTCGGCATTGAGCGTTTTAAACCAAATCTTCCCATCGCTGTCTTTGAAAATTCCTCTCTCTCCCCATACACCTAGACGGTGAGCAATCTCCACGATGGGATCAATACCAATCCCTCGAGCTAAGTTCAAGGTGCCCAGATTTACAGAGCGGATCAAGATCTCCGGTAGGGGACGATAACCCAAAGGTACCGGATTATCCTCTCGGAAGTTTTTAGGCGCCCAACGTTTTCCGTTAGCCCCTCGCATACTGAAGGGACAGTTACAAATCTTATCCTCAAACGTCTTCCCGCCAAACTCGAAGGCAGCCGCAAAGACGATTGGCTTAAAAGCCGATCCCGGTGAACGCAAAGCCAAAGCCCGGTTATACTGGGTTTCAAAGAAATCATGTCCGCCACTGAAAGCAACCACATTGCCGGTTTTGTTCTCAATTACCACAAACGAGCCTTCAATGCGCGGCGCTCCCTCCGGTAATTCTTCGTTCACGGCCAGTAGCTGTTTATTGACTTCTTCCGTCACAATCTGCTGAATGTTTTTATTAAAGCCGGTTCTGATCCATAATCCGCGTGAAAGAGTAATCTCCTCGTCGGTATAGCCCTGACCAAGCAACATCTCTTTTACTACTCGATTACCATAACCAAAGCGGGCATCTTTTAACTTCGTCACTTTCAGGATGGCCAACTCCAGAGGCTCTTCTTTTTTAAAACGAGCCTCTTCAAAATCCGCCTGGCTAATATATTTCTCATCGTACATTCTTTCCAAAACCCAGTTATATCTTTCTCGAGCCAGGATAATACGTGCCCGCTGACCTGCGATAGCAGCTTCGTTATACTCGGCCACTTCAGCGGTATGTTTGGGATGATTAGGCACATGAAATATGGGACAGTAGATCGAAGGGGACTTGTTTAAGCTCACCAAGATGGCGATCTCGCGCAAACTCAACTCTCCGTCTTTCAAATCTCGTCCAAAGTAATAGCGCCGTGCTTCCGCAATCCCGTTTACGCCATGACCAAAGTAAATCTGGTTCAGAAAGGTAGCCATAATCTTTTCTTTGGGATAACGCTTCACCAACTGAATCGCCACCTGGGCTTCAACCAGTTTTCTTGTATAGCTGTGCGCTCTGTTTCTGAAACTTTCCACTTCTCCAGCATAAGCTAATCGAGCCACCTGTTGAGGAATACCACTTGCTCCGGATTTGGAGCGACTAGAAGCAATCCTCCACTCGCGAGCCTTGTTGAAGATATAAGCACGCACGATAGCAAGCGGGTCAATACCACGATGAAAAGAAGCATAGAAGTTTTTATCTTCTGCGGCTATAAAGCCCTTGGCTAGTAATCCAGGGATAGCGTCTACATTGATAGGGTCCCTGACTTCGTAGAAGAATCTCCCGATTATTTCCTTACCTTCGGAATCATAGACATGGGAAGCGTTTTTAAAGTCGCCTCGTTCGATCTTACTGAAATCCAAAGGAATACCAAGGTCATCAGTAAGGTTTCCGGTATAGTAGTAGAGGTATCCCGCAAAGGAAATACCCCCCAATAGCGCCACTCCGCATCCGATCAAAAATAGCCTGACTATCATCGTCACCCAGGGACGTTTCTTGATCAGCCAGAATTGCTGAGAAACCTCTCCAAGCCACTTCTGGTAATACCGTCGCTTTTTCGGAGATTCCATCCTTTTTCCCTGTCTTTTTAAAGTTCAACTTTGAGCCAAACTTACCACATCTTTATGCTTATGCATAGTATCTTCTCTCCTTCGCGATCTCCAGCGGACTGCGTCCGCCGTAGCTCGCTTCGGCGAGCGAAGGCGGAGGGTAGAGGACTCGAACCTCTATGGGATTGCTCCCGCTGGTTTTCGAAACCAGTGCCATACCATTAGGCGAACCCTCCAATAAAGCCTTATTTTACCATTTTTCAGTCTTTTTTCAATCCCGTTAGAGAACGCTCTCGCTAAGCGAGTGGCTTCAGCCACCTAGGGGCGGCTTTTCTCTAACGGGACCGACAAAAAAGTCCCGCCTCGGCGGGACTACTGAATATGATCCGTAAAAGTCGCGGACGGAAAAACCATCACATGAAAAACTTTATTCTTCACTTCCCAAATAGCATTAATCTGCCCGTTAAGTTGTTTTTGGTATAAATATCCCAAAACCCAGCACAATTCTTCTCTGGAAAGATCTTTCAGAGAGAAATCAAAGGTTGTTCCGGCCAGATGACTGGACTGACATTCTACACCATTCTTTTCCGAAGCCGCTTGCCCCTTAGGCAAGCGCCGCACTAGGTTTTCCTGATAAGCCCGGTCGCGCGACAGTCCGCTAATCTTTATTTTCTTAATTTTCCCCTTAACCGTTCTTTTGATAAGACAGGTCTTGCGATTGAAGGCAAACTTAACTTTATCAGCTTGCGTAGCCATGTAGAAGTTTGCCGCAAACTGCTCAATAAATTCTGCCGTAGATGGACGAGTAAAGCGCGTCCTTTCGGTCAGATGAGGATCAATGTAATAAGCGCCGCTGATATCCGGCAGGGGAACGAGTCGCTCCGCCTCAACCAACATGCGCATATCGCCCTCGTCTTCCATTCTCTCCAAATTCCAGTAATCAATCACGAAGTTCTGTTTTTCAAGTGCTTTCTTGTCCCGGAAAGTTTTCCAATATTCAGCCGAGCTGTGTGCATTCGTGGCACACTTTAAAACTTTTTCGGTAACTTTGGATATCTTAATTTTCTTCTTGCGTCTCGGCTTGGCTTCCACGGCCGCTCCGAGCAAAGCAAAAGCGATCAGACAAAGAAGCCATTTTTTCACCTCGACCTCCTTTTTAAGGATCTAATCTAATTTCGAGTGCCAATAGATGGCCTCTACTTTTCTTTTAGGTTTACCGTTTTCTTCCCCGTAAGTCCAGTGGTGAATAATAGGGGAGCGCTCTTCAGAAGAGTTACTAACCGCTTTTTCATCTCCAATATAGAATCCGATATGATTATTGGAATGAGAACCGATCAGCGATTTTTCCCACAGTAAAATCGCCCCAGGCTTCAGCTCGCTGATTTTAACCCAACCCGCAGCTTCCATGCCTTTAATTGTACTCACCACCATGGCATGCGGACCAGAAATCAATCCCTTCAGCACCAGAATCGAAGAAACAAAGGACGCGCAAGAAAGTTGACCATCTTCTAAAACATCCCGTGTCGATCCTTCTACTTCCGCCCAAAAATTACGGAACATCTGCGTTCCAACACTGTTCGTAATAAGATTGAGGTAATTTTTGTAAAAAAGATTTTCCATACTAAGCCGCCAATAAGCGCATTAAAGGCACAAGATACGCCAATAGACCGAAGGGGAGAGCAACGAAAAAGAGAGCTCGAAACCATCCCACTGTTATTTTTTCTGTTACCAATTCTTGGGGCAAAAAGTACTTATCAAGATTAAAGCGCGAATGATAATACTTTTGTCCAAATTTCCCGACAATAAAACCTCCGCAAACTGCCACCCATACCACTAACCAAGAGTGCAGTAAAATTAAAGTGAAGATATTTTGATTCATAGTTTGGTGGACCTGCGGGGAGTCGAACCCCGGACTGAATCATGCCATGATCCCGTGTTACCGCTATACTACAGGCCCATAGTTATTTTCCTCTTTTTGCATCGTAATCGTCGAGAAACGCTTGGGCTGTTACAAAATTATAATTTTCCAACAGCTCCTCGGGCAAGGCTCCGCCTCTACTGATTTGTATTACGTAATCCGCCACTTCTCCAAGCTTAAAACCATGATCTTCCGCATCCATATTTAGCGCTTTTAATCGCTCCTTGCGATGATTATTCCACGCCGTAATATATTGCTTCAACTCCAAAAGACTAAGCTCTCTAATTTCTTTGTCGTAGGTGGGCTCAAACTTTTGTCCCGGAATATGTTTACTTGTAGAATTGTCTAATAACTCTTTTATGTTTCGATTGAAAAATATCATAAAAATGGTAAGATGGCAATGGTTAGTTAAGCCCTGGGCCTTGCCCATAGCAAAGCGGGGCCCTCGTAGTTAAATGGATATAACATCCCCGTCCTAAGGGGTCGTTGGGGGTCCGATTCCCTCCGAGGGCACAAACCATTTTATCATGAAGATCCCTAAAGAAATTGAATTAATTCTCGAAGAACTTCAAGAGCATAGCTTTGAAGCTTTTATCGTGGGTGGATGCGTCCGCGATCTTTTGATGGGCAAAGCCCCGAAAGATTGGGACGTAACCACCAATGCTCGCCCCGAAGAGATCCAAAAAATATTTCCCGACAGCTTCTATGCAAACGAATTCGGCACTGTGGGTATCAAAACCGATCACGCAGAGAAAAGTCTTCAAGTGGTCGAGACCACCACTTATCGTACCGAATCCAGCTACTCTGATCAGCGCCATCCTGATTCCATCAAATTCGCTACTACCTTAGAAGAAGACCTAAAGCGTCGCGACTTCACTATCAACGCCTTGGCCATGGACAAAGAGGGCAAGGTCATTGATTTGTTTTCCGGACAAGAAGACTTGAAAAAAAAGATTATTCGCGCCGTGGGCGATCCCCAGGAAAGATTTTCCGAGGACGCTCTGCGCATGATTCGCGCCATCCGCTTTGCCACGGTATTGGAATTTGAGATCGAAGCGGCCACTCTCGAAGCTATCAAAAAAAACGCAGGATTGATGGAAAAAATTTCCCAAGAGCGAATTCGTGACGAACTTGTTAAAACCATCTCCGCCGACCAGGCCAGTAGGGGAGTAGAGTTGTTACGCGAGACCAACCTTATGCCCTTCGTTATTCCCGAGCTTTTAGAAGGCGTTGATGTCGGACAGAACCTCCACCATATTTATACCGTATGGGAGCACAACGTGCGTGCTTTGCAGTATGCCGCCGACAAGCAATATTCCGTCGCCGTGCGCCTGGCTTCGTTATTGCACGATGTTGGCAAGCCCCGTTCCAAGAGAGGAGAGGGTAAGTACTCTACTTTTTACGGACACGATATGATCGGCGCCAAAATGAGCATCAAGATTTTAGCGCGCCTGAAATTTTCCAAAGATCTCTCTGAAAAAATTACCAAACTGGTGCGTTGGCATCTCTTCTATTATAACGTGGGGGAAGTGACCGAAAGTTCGGTGCGCCGCTTGGTAGCCAATATCGGCAAAGAGAACGTTGAAGACCTCGTTAAAGTACGGGAGGCGGACCGGATCGGCTCCGGCACACCCAAAGCCCATCCCTACAAACTTCGCCACCTCCAGTTTATGATCGACAAAGTAGCCCGCGACCCTATCTCTCCCAAAATGCTAAAGCTGAACGGTAATGAGCTCATGACCCTCTTGGGCTTGCCACCCGGCCCAAAAATTGGGATGATTTTAGCTGCCCTAATGGAAGAGGTTTTGGACGATCCCGCCAAGAATACTAGAGAGTTCCTGGAAAATCGTAGTCGAGAGTTATCAACCTTATCGGAAAAGGAGTTAACGGATTTGGCCCAAAAGGGTAAAAGTAAGTTGGCGGAGGAAGAAGAAAAAGCCATTAAGAAAATCAAACAGAAACATTACGTTGAGTAACTCGCCTCTGCGAGCTGCCGGGCTTCGCCCGTCGTAGCTTCGTCACTGCGAGCGAAGACGGGGTATAGTGTAGCGGCAACACGGGTCGTTCGGGTCGATCAGACGCTGGGTTCGACTCCCAGTACCCCGACTGAATGAAATGAAGGAGGAGTACAGCAAGCCAACAATTTGGCTTGCGTTGGGAGGAGAAGGGCAAGTCTATGTTTTTTTCAAAAACAGACTTGCCCCGGCCCGCAGGGGACCCCAGTACCCCGACATATATAAAAGAAAGGACCTTCATAGGCCCTTTCTTTTATATTAGTGAAGCTGGGAGTCGAAGGGTATCGAGAAAAAGTAAACAGTTTTACTTTTTTGAGAACCCCGGCCCTGGGGGAGAAAATTTCGATGTGCAGCAGGCACCAGAAATTTTCGGAGGAAGGGGACTCCCAGTACCTCCCCAAATTCCCTATATTCCATACCCCATTTTTTGTTCATAAGACGCGTTTATAATTTAATTAAAAAAGCCACAGCCTAACCCAAGAAAAAAGGTAATTAGTACAGAAAGCCCTCATATTGACTTTTTGCTCAAAAAGTGCTAGAATATAAGGATCCGTTAATGCCCAGATACCCCTCTATGAAACGA
Organism: bacterium; assembly: GCA_030647955.1. Lineage (GTDB taxonomy): Bacteria > Patescibacteriota > Minisyncoccia > 2-02-FULL-40-12 > IGHO2-12-FULL-4 > JAUSIQ01. The sequence goes on from JAUSIQ010000031.1 coordinate 6,316, forward strand.
CTACTTGCATTTGTTTTAATGCTCCTAATTATATCCCTTTCCGGGGCTGTTTCGGTTAGTGCGGCTCCTGCGCCGGCCAGCGTTGACATAGAGAATTATGGCTTTCGCAGCCAAGGAGTACTCTTTCAGAACTTGGATGTTCGCAATGGAAACCAGGTGGAAGTTGTGGTGAGCCTAAGAAATAACTCTTCTAATACTGCTCAGGGGGTGCGTTTAAATGTTTATCTTCATTACTCCATGCGAGAAGTCCAGGGAAGCGTTAAAATAAACGGCCTACTGGCCAGTGGAAGTGCTACTACCGGAATTATAGTAGGAAGCATGGCGGCAGGGGAGAAGAAGGAAATCTCCTTTAAAGCTACCCCGGGCGGAAGCATGGAAGGCGACACTGAAATTCAAGCCCAGGTATCCGGCAGTAATATCGGAACAATAACAAAGTTCGCTTTTATTAATGTTCTGCCTCGAACCACTCTTCCTACTCCTACACCTATTACCACTCCAGCCCCTACTCCGAATCCCACACCGGTCTATACTCCTACGCCAACACCAGTTTTCACACGTACACCAGCTCCCACTCCGAAGATAACCTCTAAAACTCCGACACCTACTCCTATAACCCAAACTCCCACTCCGACCCCAACCGGCACTGTTTATATTTACGGAGACAGAGTGAGCATGAGCGTCATCCAAGTAGGACGCAATATTACCGAAGAACAACAGGTGCCTACCAAAGAAATTACCGCTCGCCCCGGAGATGAGTTGGAGTTTTCTATTCAACTGACCTCTAATAGCGATCAGGTGATCAAAAATATCGTCATCACCGACCGTTTACCGGATCAAGTAGATTACATCTACAACACTACCCGCATGAACGATCAAACTATTAATGATGACGTGGTCCGTGGCGGCTTTATTTATGGAGACTTGCAGCCGCGCGAGATTAAAAGCATCACATATCGTGTCCGCATTTTGCCTGATCCCCAGTTTGAGAAAGGGGAAGTAGAACTGCAGAACATCGTAGAGATTATTTCCGACAATGCCACTACCGCTAAAGACACGACCAAGATCTTCGTTAAGGAAAAGCAGTCTAGATTATTGAGCGGATTGCTATCGCCTTCCGGTTTGGGACTTTATCTTGTCATCTTTATGGCCGCACTAGTGACCCTCTTCCTAACCTTCTGGGTACAGGAACGAAAAAAGACCCGAACCCTTCTTGCCACTCAGAGCTAATTTAAAAACCCCGTACGGGGTTTTTAAATTATAATTGATCCCGTTAGAGAAAAGCCGCCCCAAGGCGGCTGAAGCCACTCGCCTGCGGCGAGAGCGTTCTCTAACGGGATTGACACTCCTACTCAATAAAGTACGATCAGCTTATCGATCTTTCACAACAGGAGTGGATGTGCCCAGACGACATCTAAAAAATTGTCAGTTAGGAATTTTTGATTGGAACGGAACGTTAGTCGATGATCTGCCTTTAGTACTGGAAAGCGTTGCGCGCATCTTTAAACATTTTAAGACACCAATTCCCCACGATCTCGCCACAAAATATCGTGAGCAGATTACCGCCAATTTCTCTAAATTCTATCATCATCACGGTATACCATCACATATTACCGCTGAAGAAATGAACGCCCAAAGAGTAAAGTTTTTTAAGAAGTATCGCAGTTGCACTCGTCTTCGAGCTCACGCAAAACAAGTTCTCACATTCTGCAAAGCTCTCGGCTCAGTGCAAATTGGTATTGTTAGTGCAGAAGTTAATGAATTATTAAGAAAGGGCCTGCGTGATCTCGAGATAGAGGAGTACTTTGACTTTGTCTGGGCCGACACCCGAGATAAAACTGCTGCCCTGGAAGATGCCTGCGATGCGTTTGAAGTTCATCCCTCCAGAACATTTTATGTCGACGACACCTGCGAAGGTGTTCGAGCCTCGGCCGCCACCGGTGTTATTCCAGTAGCACTCGTGACTCCCACCAGCTACGCCCCCGAAGCACTCCTAAGAGAGGAGGCTCGAGCCAAGAAGGCGATTATTATCACCGATCTTGCTCAGATTAAGCAGTTAATTTAAAACCCGTTCGGGTTTTTTCTTTTTTAGGGGCTGTGCTAGGATGTACCCAAACGGGCTCGTAGTTCAGTGGTAAAACGCCGCATTCGCATTGCGGAGGCGCGGGTTCGATTCCCGCCGAGTCCACAAATGAAACTTCGGGATCACTTTCTGAAGTGGTCTAGAGGTTTCATGCTGTACCCGCCGAGAATCGAAGGGTATTGAGAAAAAGTGAACAGTTTCACTTTTTCGAGAACCCGGGCTCTGGAGGAGAAAATTTCGATATGCCAAAGGTATCAGAAATTTTCGGAGGAAGAGGATTCCCGCCGAGTCCACCAATACAAATGATTCGAGCTTGGTACAATAAACACACTTAATATTATTAATTCCGCCATTTTGTATCCCAATAAATTTAAAATTTTAGGAGCAGGCGTAATAGTAGCCCCTCTCCTCGTCCTTATACTAGGAAGCCACGCGGACTTTGCCTTAACAGCTCCAGCTTCAGGCTTCCCTGGCGGCTTTGTAGAAAAATCAAATTCCATCCAAACCCGACCCATTTTAAAAACAACTGCTCAACTAAGCTTTGTGCCTAGTGGTCGCGGTGGCTTTACCTTTCCTGCTCCTTACAATACCCGAGGTTCCCGCATTACGATACCTGCCGACGGTACAGTTTATCCAGTAGGGTATTCTTACTGGCGGGTTATGAATAACCACGTTGGTTCCAACACCATGTACATAGCCATAGGTACCACAAGTGGCCCGATCCTCTTTAGTTACGACAAAACAACTGAGGCCGTTCAAAGTCTTGGTGCCATGACCTTCGCAGGGAACACAGAAGGGATGTACTTTAGCGCGACACAACCTAATAGATTATATTCCTTTACTGGCACCCGTCTCCTGGCCTACGATGTCGTATCAAGGACAACTCAAACGGTTTTTGATATCGCCAGTAACACTGCTCTTTATGGAAGTAATCGTTATCTCTGGCAAGTCCATTCCAGCAACAATGATGATGTCCATTCCGCTACCGTGAGAGACGGTGCAACCTACAATATGCTCGGTTGTATGGCCTACAAGGTCAGCACCAATCAATGGTTCTGGTATCCACGAATAGGGGATTTTGATGAATGCCAAATTGACAAAGGTGGTCGTTGGCTAGTCATTAAAGAAAATGTCGATGCGCTATACGACGTAGATAATCGCTTCATTGACCTGACCACAGGAATTGAAAAACGCATCCTAGATCAAAACGGGGCTGTTGGTCACTCTGACAATGGTTTTAATTACACTATTGGCGCTGATAACTGGGATAATGATTCATTTAGCACCAAAGTGTGGCAATTTGCAACTAATCCTCTTACCGGACTGGAAGTATACAAAGCTGCAAATTGGTCTGCTGGTGGCCCCCAACACATCAGTCATACCAACGCTACATCTGCTGACTCAAACATCCAATATGCCTGCGGGAGCGGTGCTGATTCAGGCAGTGATCCTCATGGCAATGAACTGCTGTGCTTCAAGTTGGACGGTTCTTTAGATACCCTCATCATTGCTCCAATCATGACTAACCTGGCTGCAGCTGGAGGGGGAGACTCCTATGGTAAACAGCCTAAAGCCAATCTTGATGTCACCGGACAATACGCTCTTTGGACAGCAAATTTAGATAGTGGTCGATTAGATGTTATCCTGGCTAAGATTCCGTCCCAGGTGCTGATGGGATTCGGACCTACCCCAACCCCTACCCTCACACTAACTCCTGTTCTCGGTGTCACTCCTACCCCGACGCCAGTACCGAGCACACCTCCTACACCCGTACCCACCCCTATTCCGAACGTCAACCTCCCTCCTGTTCAGCCGAAGCTGGATAATATCCCTTCCTCTACGGATTATATCCCCCCATCGACCGATAACCGTTCCACTAAGGTAGTGAGGAGGCCCCCTGCAAGGTTAACTGATTTTAATTTGAAGGAAGGGGACGTGGTTTCAGCAGTTGGGTCAGCTGATCCCGATATTTATATTGTGAATGAGCATGGGTATAGGCGGCTATTCCTTAATCCAGTTATCTTTAGCTTCTATGGTCATCTGGGAGGATTCCACGCAGTTAAATCCATTAGTCCAAATATCCGTGATGCGTTCCCGGCTACGCAGTTTTTCAGAAATTGTGAAACGAACGATCCTAAAATCTATGCTCTTGAGGTAACCGGAGAAGACACGGGCATTCTCCATCATATAAATATGACTGGGGATCAGGCGGCCGCAGAAGATGCTGATTTTTTCTCACAGGTATTCTGTATTAACACTCGAGAGTTTAGCTGGTATGCTTTGGGCGATGCTTATAGCGCCCTATCCCAAGTACCGACGTATGAGAGAACTCAGGCCATTTCCCAACCAAGTCAATCCACTCCTTAGCCCACTCCTTCTGTTAAACCAACTTCCTTCTTGTTGTTCGGACATATTTCTTTTAAAATTATTTTAATATATTCCAACTCCTACTATATTTTTTGTAAGTAGCAAGCAAGAGTTATGCGCAAAATAAATTCTACAATGAAACGTAAATTACTATTCATTATTCTCCCGCTTATTCTTATTGTCGGAGTTCTTTTAATAGTCTCCTCCGGAGACGACGGCCCACTAAATACCACCGAGCTTCCACCTTTGGAAGGGGAGAGTTCGATGTCATCGCAATATTTAGCCTTCCAGATTTTTACCGGATCTTTTGAGCCTACTGAAATGCGTCAAAGCATTCCGCCACCATCAGAGGATATTGCCCATACCGTAGATAGCATTATTCGCAAAATTGGAACGGTGGGAAGTAAAAATAGAAAGCTGGCTTTTATCCCCGGTCCGCTCACCTTTGACAATGACGATGACCAAATCAGAGAACTGATTCGGAACTCTTTTGCTATCGCCATAGAAAAAAACATTGCCGTTGGTTTTCACCTCGACGACTCCATGTTCTGGGGACGCCTCTCGCACTTAAATAAAATTGAAAACATTGAGTGGACGGACTGGAACAAAATGCCAAACACTGGTCGCCGACTAGACTGGTCCACGACTCCCACCAAAATCATGCCACAGTTATGTATCAACAGCCCTACCGTTAAGGAAGAGGTTAAAAAGCGCGCCATCCTCATCGGAGATGAGGTTAAAAAGGGGTTAGAGACACTGCTAGCTACAGACAAGGCCCATCTTTTTGCCGGAATTATCGCCGGTTGGGAAACACAAATCGGTCGAGATTTTGAAACTGGAAAATATCTCGGCTATTGTGCCCTTACTAACAAAGGGTACAGTGCCAGCAACCCCCCAAAAAATATTAACGAGGCCCGTGCCGATATTATAAAAGAATTTATTGATCTCTGGGCCAAGTCTTTAGTGGACGGGGGCGTGGCAAGTGAAAAGATCTTTTCGCATATTGCTTTCACATCCAAAAGTGTTTTTGATTCTGTCAAATTTAGTGAACCAGGACAATTTCCAGACTCTTACTTAGAAACTGTAAACTTCTCCCCGCCTCGCGTAGCCTTTGGGCCACATCATAATCCTGGATTTAGCACTTATCCCCAACCTGGCACCTTGGAACAAATTCAGGAGGAGAGGGAAAAAAATAGCAACCCACCCTGGGCTTCGGCAGAAGGAACCGCCATCGATCCCGGCGCCGCTGAGCAAGGTGGGGCAGGAGTAGCCATGGAGGGCTACCTCGGAAGTCTCTATAATCACGGGGCGGTGCTCGTAGATATTTTTGGGTGGGGCGTAGGTCCAAGCTCTAATCCATTTCGAAAGATAGCAGAAAGTAAAAAAGCAATCACTGCTTACCAAAAGTTTCTACATGGAGAAAAGCTGAAAGAAGGGGAGAAGCAGCAAGTTCCTTCTCAGCAATTTTTCGAAAAAATGAATAAACTTCAAAAAGAATTACCCGTCTACATTAAAAGTAACGGAGAGAAGAAAATTAAGACGCTTTATGAAACTCTCAATGAGCATCTCGGCGCCAAGCGTTTCAATGACGCCGAAAAAGCTATCGATGACCTTCTAAACGCTATCCGATAATATCGTCCTTCAGATCCACATCTTTTATTTATTTTCCTTTGCTATTTTTTTATTTAAAAAAACTCTGGTAGTATCTTTGTATGGCCGAAACGATTACGAAAAAAACTAAAGAAGAAATTTTAAAGACTCCACTTAACGAGCTGGGGGTCACCTTGGCTAATTCACCCCTAGAGGCCGCGGTGAAAAAACTTTACGAGGAACTGAGTCAATCAGGAATTCAATTTCGCCCCGCCACATACCTGAGTACCGACTGGGGTTGTCCCGATGGAGTACCTGTTATTGCCATGCCTTTTTATCTGGCCGACGAAACTCTCTGGAAAATTGAGAAGGAAAAGATGGGATTAGGTGACAAGATTAACACCACCGCCGACCAAGGAGAAATCCAACAGATCCTCCGTCATGAAGCTGGCCATGCTTTTAATTACGCTTACAAATTACATACCCTACCGGGCTGGCAAGACATGTTCGGAGTTTACGAGAAAGCCTATGAAGACAACTTTGCGCCCATCGCCGGTAGCGACCGGTTTGTTAAGCATTTAGAAGGTTGGTATGCCCAGAAACACCCCGACGAAGACTTTGCCGAAACTTTTGCTGTCGCCATCACCCCGGGTTTTGACTGGAAAAAGATCTATAAAGGCACCGAAGCTTATATGAAGCTGGTGTATGTTACAGAGCTGATTAAAGAGTACAGAGACAAGCCCGTACCCGCCTTTGCCAGCACCCTCGATGAACCCATCGAAACTGTCAAGATGACCGTTGAGGAGTGGTATACCAAAGCCCTAAGCACCACTAAAGCCCGCAAGAAGGTTCTCATTCTATTTTATCAGGAATACCCCAAAGGCCGCCCTTCGCGTGACGAGGTCGTGGATCAAATTAAAAAAGTATTACTGGAACTAAACTACTCCGTGGTATTGTTGCCAATTAATCGCAGTATTGAAAAAATTACCAACGGCATTACTCAAGAAAAACCGGATCTTGTTTTCAATCTATGTGAAACTTTCCGCGATAACGACAAGTTTGATTTTAACGTCACCGCTCTATTGGAAATGCTCCACACTCCTTTTACCGGTTCGGGCTCAAGCAGTTTATTCTTAAGCGGCAACAAAGAGATTAGTAAAAAAATATTTTCCTATCACAACATCCCTTACGCCAAGTTTTTTGTTGTGCCCATCGGCACCGATCCCGAAGTACCCAAGAATATGAGCTTTCCGTTATTCGTAAAGCCCAATCACGAAGATGCCTCCATCGGCATCGACGACCAGTCCGTGGTCTTTAACGAAGAGGAGCTGAAGGCCAAAGTAGGGGAGATGCATAACAGCATTAAAGACGATGCCATGGTAGAAGAATACATTGAAGGCCGAGAATTCTTTGTTTCTATTTTAGGCCACAATCTTTTACGCGCTCTACCGGTTATTGAGCTCAATTTTTCCAACTGGCCTGAAGACAAGCATAAAATTTACACTTTTAATGCCAAGATCGAAACCACCTCTGAAGAGTTCAAAAATACCACCATCATCGCTCCCGAAGATCTTCCGCCGGAAGTGGCCGCTAAAATGCAAGACGTGGCCATGAAAGTCTTTCGGGCGATGGGAGCCACCGATTACGCTCGTGTGGATTTGCGCTTGAGCAAAGATAATAAAATTTATGTTTTAGAAGCTAACCTCAATCCTTACTTAGCTAAAAAATCTGAGACGGCTTTTTCAGCCCAACTTTCCGGATTAAATTACGAACAACTCATAAGTAAAATCGTCGAACTCGCCCTCGCTCGCGCCGGAGTGCACTAGAGGCATAAAAAAATCCATCATCGATGGATTAGGGGTCCTCCTTTTTCTGATCGTAGGAAGAAATACGCTTTATTAGCTTTACACCAAAAAATATAAAAGTCCCGATTATTAAACCGCTAACCAAAAGCTGGCCCATACTTCTGGTGTAAAAGTTATTGTAAAGATCAGAGAGATGGAGACTAAGCACGATGGTTAACATCATCAACATCAGCTTTAAAAACCACTTCGGGGGCGACGAAGGTTGTCGCGCCGGCTTTCCTTCTAACATATTCGTCACCACCTCTTTTTAACGTTCTTCATAAGAATGTAAAGAAGTTTTGCTACACTGTCAAATTGATTTCTCTTTGCTATGAAATTGTGATAAATATTATAGGATCACAGAGCGCGCTTTCATGGAAAAACTCCTCGTCGGTTTAAACGATAAACAGCAAGAAGCAGTACGGGCCACGGAGGGCCCGGTTTTGATTATTGCCGCAGCCGGTAGCGGTAAAACCCGTGTTCTCACGCACCGCATCGCTCACCTCATCAAGCAAGGCGTCTCTCCTCACAGCATCATGGCTGTAACCTTCACCAACAAGGCGGCCGGAGAGATGAAGGAGCGTATTATCCACCTCCTGCGAGAAGAAGGAGTAGCTGTTCCTCTGGTCGGCACTTTTCACTCGATCTGTGCCAAATTTTTGCGTCGAGAGGTGGAAGAGCTCGATCTTCCTTATAACCGTAACTTCGTTATTTACGACAGCGATGACCAGTTGAGCCTAATCAAAAAGGCGATGGAAGAATTAGAGATTGATCCTAAAAAATTTAACCCCCGCGCAGTTTTAGGCCGCATCTCTCAAGCCAAAAACGACTTAGCTACCCCGGCGGAATATGCCGATTCCGCCAAAGAGTGGTTTGAAAAAAATGTGGCTAAAATTTATCCGCTTTATCAAAAAAGCCTAGAGAGCAGTAATGCCGTGGATTTTGATGATCTCTTATTCTTAACGGTAAAAATCTTCCAACAGCATCCAAAAATTTTAGAAAGATACCAGGACCAGTTTCGTTATTTACTAGTGGACGAATATCAAGACACCAACAAGTCGCAGTATTTATTTTTAAAAATGCTCGCTAAAAAATATCAAAACATCATGGCGGTAGGGGATGACTATCAATCCATCTACATGTTCCGCCAGGCGGACATTCGCAATATCTTAAGCTTCGAGAAAGACTACCCGCAAGCGAAAATTATTTTCTTAGAACAAAATTACCGTTCCACTCAAACCATTTTAGCCGCCGCCCAAAATATTATCGCCAATAACAAATTCCAGCGACACAAAAATTTATGGACCAAAAATGTTCAAGGAGAGAAAATTCACCTCCAAGAACTGGGGCATGAGAGAGAAGAAAGTAATTTTGTGGCTGAAACGGTTCGCGAAGGATTACGCACCGGAAAAGTTTTGGCTGATTTTTGCGTACTTTACCGTACTCATGCTCAATCCCGAGCAGTGGAAGAGGCCATGCTTAAACACGGCTTACCTTATCGTATTATCGGCGGCCTAAAATTCTATGAGCGTAAAGAAATCAAAGACATTTTAGCTTATCTGCGCTTAGTTCATAACCCCACCGACTGGATCAGCCTAGAAAGGGTCATCAATGTTCCGGCGCGCGGCATCGGCAAGCCCACTTACAAAAAGTTACTAGACCAGTGGGAGCCTCAGGCCGAAGAAGGAATAGAGCGACTTTTGTCCGTAGAGAATATCGAGAAGGCCGGATTGAATAAAAAATCCGCATCCGGACTACTCAGCTTTGGTAAATTTTTCGATAAATTCCATATGCGTTCTCAAAATGGCTCCTTGTCGTCTTTAATTAAATTCTTACTGCAAGAAGTGGATTATCAAAAATATTTAGAAGAAAAAACAACCGAAGCAGACTCGCGCTGGGAGAACGTTAAAGAACTTTTGACTGTTACTAATAAATACAATCATCTTAAGACCTCTGAAGCACTGCCAAGCTTCTTGGAAGAAGTTTCGCTCGTGCAAGACTCGGATAAACTTAATCTGGAGGAGAAAGGGGTAACAATGATGACCATGCACGCCGCCAAAGGATTGGAATTTCCGACTGTTTTTATGGTCGGCATGGAAGAAAGTGTTTTCCCTCATGCCCGCTCTATTCTTAATCCGATCGAGCTAGAAGAAGAACGCCGCCTGTGCTATGTGGGTATTACGCGGGCTAAAGAGAAGCTATACTTAACCTATTGCCGCAATCGCACCATGTACGGCAGCTCTCAATACAACCCGCCCTCCAGATTTTTGGAAGAAATTCCCGAAGAACACTTCCAACGCAAAATTACTAAGCGCCATTTAGATTTTAACTGGGAAGATTACGTTGACTATGATGAGTAGCTGAAATTCTCAATGACCAATTTACAATTTTTAATCAATTTCCAATGTTTCAATTTATAATTGTTTTAAAATTTCTCTGTTTGAAAATTCAATGAAAATTGAAAACTTAAAATTGAAAATTAGACCTAACAAACTCCTCGGCCAAAACTTTCTAGTTAATCCTCATATCCAAGAGGAGATTGTTGCGGCAGGGGAGATTGGTCCGGAAGATATCGTTATCGAAGTCGGCCCCGGAACGGGATTACTAACTAAACCTTTATTATCTACGGGCGCAAAGATTTTAGCCGTGGAGAAAGACCGCCAATTAGCCGAATTGCTTGGGGAGAGCCTCATCGATAGTCCGAACCTAGAAATTATCCCTGAAGATATTTTGCAGTTTAAGCCCCAAAATTATAAACTAGAGGAAGGCCAGTACAAGGTATTGGGCAATATCCCTTATTATCTGACCTCTCACCTTATTAGAACGATCTTGGAAGAATGGCCGAGACCAGCGGCGATTGTTTTAATGATTCAGAAAGAAGTGGCGCAAAGAATTGTGGCCCTTCCGCCTAAATTGAATCTTTTGGCCCTCTCGATCCAGTTTTACGGCCAAGCCAAAATCATTCGCCACGTCGCTAAGGGTAACTTCCGTCCCGCCCCCAAGGTAGATTCCTCAATTATTAAGATTATTCCGGAAGAATTGTCCGCCGAGAGATCCCGCTTGGTAACTCCTTTTTTCCGAATTATTAAAGCGGCCTTCTCGGGGAAACGCAAGCAGTTGATCAACAGTCTTTCTTCGGGATTATCAATTCCTAAAACCGAGCTTGAGGCGGCCTTCCAGAAAGTAAACATCGACAGTAAGCGCCGCCCTGAAAGTTTAAATATTCAAGAATGGCTAAGACTAACCTCTCTATTGTCCTTGCCCTCGTTAGTGGATGCGGACTAGCTTTTAGTCTTCCTTTTTTCCAAGCCGGCTGGCTTGTTTTTTTCGCTTTTATTCCTCTCCTCCTCGCGCTTTCGATTAGTAATTTGAATAAAAGTTTTCTACTCGGTTTTTTGTCGGGAGCAGTTTATTTTGGCTTTACTTTTCGGTGGTTTTGGGATGCCTATCCTTTAAAAGCCTTGGGCGTGGAAAGTAGCGCTTGGGCTTTTGGAATTTTGTTATTTATGTGGCTGGCCACCGCTTTGAGCATGGCGCTTTTCTGGGGATTAGCCGCCTTTTTATTTAAAAAAATAGAAACACGCTTTACCTGGACCTCGCTCCTGATTTTTCCGGCTATTTTTACTCTCCTGGAATATTTCCGCTCTTTCTTTATGGGTCTACTATGGTTTGCGCCCGGTGCCGCCTTGGGTCCCCATTGGACCGCCGGCAACGTCGCTTACAATCTTTTCGCCAGCCCCTTCGCTTTGGGCATTTCATCCCTGCTGGGTATTTATGGGCTGACCTTCTTGATCACTCTCTTAAATATCCTCCTCTTCCTCTTTTTAGAACAACGTCGCTGGATGCGTTTAGTCGGCACCTTAGGCTTAACTTTATTAATAGCCTATCTACCCTTGCAGAAGATTTACCAATCTCGCTACCCCGAAGAGCGTGTTTCTGCCGCCATCATCCAAACCCGTACTACTAGCCAAGTCTCGCCCTCCACTGAAGATCAGCTAGCCACTCTGCGTCGTCAACTGGAGCTTTTGGATAAGGTCAGTAAAGAGCACTCCGCCACTAGCTTGGTAATTTTTCCGGAAGGAAGTAATTTTTTTACAAACTTAAGCCGCTTAGGCAACACTCTCTCCCTTAGTCAATATTTTTCTAAGCTTTTTCCAAAAGCTATTTTAATTTTAGATAACTCCAAGATTCAAGAAGAAGGCAGTCTTAAATCAAAAACCATCTTCCTTAACTCCAAAGAGGGGATTGCGGGTTATTACGACAAATACCTTCTCACTCCCGGAGGAGAATTTGTTCCTTCCGCCATTCGACGCCTAGATCAGGTTCTGGCCCTAGACTCCGTTGCTCTGCGCGAAGTAGAAGAGTTTAAAAAAGGAGAAGCCTACCCTATACCTTTAGGGCTGGGTGACTTTTCGGTGCTTTCTTTGGTCTGTTCGGACATCTCTTCTCCAGAGCTAGCTAAACCCACTTCTTCTGCGCCGGCCGATATTCTTTCCGTTCAGTCTAGTTTCGGCTTTGTGAATGGTTCTTCCGACCTCTTTTCCCAAACCAAGGCGATGGCCAAGTTTAGAGCAGCCGAGAATCAGCGCAGTTTAGTTTTTGCTTCTAATTTTGGTCCTTCTTTTATGCTTTTTCCGGATGGTTCTACCTCCCAAGAAACCACCGGAACAGATTTTGAGATATTAACAGGTCCACTGGTATTAAATAAAGCGAAAACATTATATAATAAGACAGGAGATGGCCCAATTTTAATGGCCAGTTTAAGCGTATTAATAACATCTTTTTTCTGGAAGAAAAAAGATAGTTTATAAAGTTATAAAGTTCGTCAAGTTATCAAGTAAGATTCTTTACTTTATGGACTTGATAAACTAAATTATGCCCACTACTAACCTTATAAAATTACTGATGATCGGCCTCTTTATTGTCGCCGGCTTGGTAGTGGCCCGCGTGGGAATTTTGATTAACAAAACTTTTCACCCCGCCGTGGCCAGAATTTTCACTATTACCGAGGTAGACTATGAAGATTCCGAGGATTTTGATCACGACGGCCTCACCAACTCCGAAGAAGCTGTATGGCGCTCTGATCCTTACAACGCCGACACTGACCAGGATGGCTATCTCGACGGGGAAGAGGTTTTTTCTGATCATAGCCCCACCATCGCCGAAACCGAAGGGGACTCTTTAAGCGCCATGCGTAATTTCTTAGCTTTAAATTCTACTGAACGTATGGCTCAAATCATTGCCGGAGGCGTGATGAGCGGAGACCTTAAACAGATCGCGGGCAACACCGACATTTATGCCAGCTCCATCGACACCGTGGCAGAATCCAGCGTTTATTCAGTTCTTTCCGCTTTAGAAAGCGTCGATGTTCCCGAAGAACCCCAAAATATCGTTAGTGACGGTAAAGAATCGGAGGAAAGATACTTAAAAGTTGTTTTTAATGCTATTGCCGGAGACATTTTGGATTTAGCCTTTAATCAACCAAAAGAATTCGTCCTCCTGTTCAGTCCCAATCAAAACGCACCAGGAGGAGATGTTTTTGATCCTCAACAAAAAGACCGTATTAAAACCAAATTCTTAGAACATTCGGTGAAATTTCAGCAGGCTTACGAAACTTTGAACAGCGCCGCCGTCCCGCAAAGCTGGATCGCCGTACATAAAAGAACCGTTACGCTTTTAAAAAAACTTGAGCTTTACTACCGTTCCATCGCTTTGTCCGTTGATGACCCCTTAAAACAAATGATTGTCTTGGGAAATTTACAAACTGTTTACATGGAAGCCCAGCCCATTTTGATTGAGATAGACAAGAAGATCAAAGGCCGAAACTTGACCGCCCCCGATAACGACTTCTTTAGTATCTCTCTACTTCTTTCTAAATGAAGAGAAAACTCGTCATTTTAATATTAATCTTCGCGCTCGGCTTCAGCGCACCGTTTTATGCTAGCGACGGAGCAGGAGCGATTGTTTATCTAAACAAGGAATTTGCATTAGATACGATCGCTCGCGCCATTTCCAGTCGCTTAATGAAAAAACTGGGAGACGGGGTGGTTAATTCTATTAACAACCTAGGCTTAGAAGATGGGAAACAAAAACCTAGTTTCGTACAGAACTGGAAAGAATTTTTAGCTGATGCCCAGACAGTGGGTGAGAACCAATTTCGCTCCCAACTCAAATACGCCGCGGACAAGAGCATTCTCTGCGGAGACTTAAAATCTCCTCTCGCTCTCGCTTTCCAGAGCACGAACGTTCCTTTTATTGATATTGGCGCAAAAGGAAAGTATGACGAGCTCAAGCAAGGTACTCTTCTTCCCTATCAAACTAAAATTAAATGCACCATTCCCGATAAAGTCCGGGAAGATTTTAAAAAGAGCTTTGAGAAGGGTGGGGGATGGGAAACTTGGTCTCGCATGGTTCAGCCGCAAAACAACATCGCCGGCGCGCTTTCTTTATCATTAGAAGAATTGGTTAAACAGCGTAGCAGTCAAGCAAGTGCGCGTCAGAGTGAAGTAGTGGCCGGAAGCGGCTTTGCCGGAGTACAGGGAGCTTGTCGAGACGGAGCAAAAGGTGGTGGACAACTTTCCGAATGTACTTTTTTAGGCCAAACCCTTACTCCTGCTGAAATTCTATCGAAGGGCGCGGCAGGCTGGCTAGATGATAATAAAAAATGGCTCGTTAGCTCTGACGAGCTTTCCGAGGTTCTGATTAGTATTTTCGGTGCCGCCATAAATAAACTAGAAAACTTTGCTGCTAATAAAGCTATTGATCTTATCGGTACCGCCTTGGATAGCGGCGACAAGCAAAATGCTGATGCCGAAAAAGCTACTTACACCAATGATGTTAATCAGGATAGAGCCGACTTCAAGGAGATCAAGAGCAACACTGAAGACACCAGTAATAACACTAGCGGATTAAAAGATGCTATTGACGGCTTGCAGGTCAAATTAGACTCTAGTAGCCCCACTCCTTAACGCACAGACTTAAAGAAAAAAATGGGTATTGATATCATCACCAACATTGCTCTTAGTAACATTATCCTGTACTTCCAGGGTGTCTATGTTCAGTTTATCGGGCAAGCCCTAGCCGGACTGGCTAATCTATTTAGTCTATTCTTAAAATCGCAAGGAAATTACTTTGAAGATATCACTATTGTTAAAACCTCCTGGACCGTCTTTCGTGATTTTGCCAACATGTTCTTTATTCTGATTTTAGTGATTATTGCTTTTGCTACCATCTTTAACAATCAGAAGTATAACTGGAAGGGGCTGATTGCTAAGTTTTTACTTGCCGCCTTGCTTATAAACTTCAGCTTGGTGATTGGCGGATTCATCATCAATATCGCTTCCACTCTCAACAATGTCATGCTTGCTCAATTTTCCGATATCACCGAAAACTTGGCGGGGGGATTTGGTTTACATAACTTAATCAACGCCAGTCAGACCAAAGTCACGGGCAATACGGAAATAGCCGTCGCTTCGGCCATCATATCCACTATTGGAATCATAATTGTTGCTACCATCACCTTTCTTTCTATGCTGGCGGCTTTCGTATTCTCTATAGTCCGCGTCCCGATTCTTTGGGCTCTGTTGATTGTTTCTCCTCTAGCTTGGATTGCCAGTATTTTGCCAGGTACTAGAAAAATGTACAGCGATTGGTGGAAGGCTTTTCTCGGTTGGACCTTCTTTATGCCCATGTATCTTTTTACCTTAGTTATGGGTATTGCTATTTTAGCTAACCGTCCCGACTTAGATGCCGCCGCCAAAATGTCTATTAGCCAAGACGTTCTTTCTCGCACCGGTAATTTATTTGGCTTCGCCGCTCAGGATATTTTCTTTTACATTCTGACTATTATCATTTTAATCGGCGGCCTAGGATTGTCCTTAAAAATGAGCTTCGCTGGTTCCAGCGGAGTAACCAAGGTCTTTGGCGGAATTAGTAAGGGCATAAACGGTTATGTAAAGAGACAGGCTGGAGTTACTGGTGCGCAAGAGGCCTTTAATCGCGTTAAGAAAGAGGGGCTGCCGGAAAAATGGGGTTGGGCTGGGCAACTATATACCGGAAGTCGTGGCGCTCAGAAAACTACCGCTAACCGTGAGCAGTGGCTGTCTAAGCAATTAGGCTTCCGCCCAGACATGAAGCGGCAGAAGCAGGAAGTGGGAGAAATTGATGCTGAGATCGGGCGCTTACGCGATTTGGAATCAGCTGGCCAACTCAAAGTAGACGGTGCCTTTGCTACTGAGGCTTACAAAAAGGACCGCAATTCCATTCGTGGAGCCGCCGAGCGTATGCTGTTATATGAAAAAGGTATGATTGATGGTACGGAATTCCAAAAAGACCAGCTTGGTTGGATCGAAAAGAATCCTTTCTTAGCCCAATCATCCGCGGATAAAGCTGAAAAAGGTAAGTACAAGAAAGTTCCTCCTAAGGACTTGATTAATATGGCTAAAGCAGAAGGTGCTTATGCCGGTTTTAAGACCGATGCCGCTACCGCTACCAGAAAGAAATGGTATAAGCATATTCAAGGAGACGCCAAAGCTTTATCTGATAGTGAGTTTAATGATCAAGCCCTGATTAATGGTATTGGGATATTCGGCGCCGACACGCCAGAAGGTGGAGACTTTATTAAAGACGTTGGAAAAGTACGTCCAGATCTAGTTGCAAACTACAACCTGACCCTTCCTCCTACTAAAATTGGTGCCCCAGTGTTAACAAAAGCTGAGCACATCGAAAAGATGCTTAAAGATCCAGAAGACATTGCTAAAATGCCGATGGATGTATGGAATAATTCGAATTTTATTACTGCGTTAGCATCTAAATTTGCAGCTCTTGCCGCTACAAAAAAGGGTACAAAAGCCGTAAACGACTATAGGACTAAACTTGAAAATGCCGTAATAAACAATAACTTTGGAGCAGATCGAGCTGATAAGCTATCTAAGATTCCATAAACATATGCCGGACACATTAGATCAAAACACAGAGGGTCGATATGACACTCCCTACAGCGTGACGTTAAGGGAATTTTTTGATGCATCCCAGAAAGTAAAGTACATAGAACGTATTTTACTTTTACCCGACAGACTAATTAGAGTTCTATTTGATTTTAAGATCGCAGAATTTATCGAAGAAGACTTGGGCCCTCGCTTCAACCTATCCGAAGAACAAAAAAAAGAATTAACTAAAATTATTCGCGATATATTATTATCCGATCTTTCCATAAATCAGTTGCCGCAAAAGATTCAAGAAAAAACAAAGGTTAACCAGAATGAGGCAGGGGATATAACTAAAGAGCTGCTCACCAAGGTTTTTGCCCCCGTTTTGAGTGATTTAAAAAGAATGCAGCCGCCACCTCCCGCGCCGCCTCTGAATAATCAAAATAATGTTTTAGATTTAAGAAACAAGAATAATAGTTAAAGATTATGCGTTTTCAGGTTCCACAATTTATTGAGACAGAAGAAAAGATTATCGGCCCCTTCACGCTCAAACAGTTTATCTTTATCGCGATCGGAGGAGCATTATTGTTTTTAATCTTCTTTATCACTCCTCCAACGATCTTTCTTTTTATCGCTATTCCCGTCGGAGCGATCTTCCTTGGTTTGGCATTGTTAAAAATAGACGACATTCCCATTTACCTTTATCTTTATTATTTTCTTAATTACCTAGTAAACCCGCGTCGCTATATTTACAGCCCAAAGAAGGATAGCTAAAAGTTATAATGTTCATAAAGTTCTTAAAGTTTTATAATTTGTAGCTACTTTATAAACTTTACACTTGATGAACTTGATAAACCAACCCCATGGCTTCCCCTGGTCTTAACACCAAACAATTTGTTGATATTCACGATATCAAAGAAGACGTCATCATTCTTAAGAATGGTTCTTTGCGTATGATCGTCGAGGTGGGTTCGATTAATTTTGATCTGAAATCCAGCGACGAACAGATTGCCATCGTCGACGGTTTTAAGAACTTCTTAAACTCCTTAGATTTTCCACTACAAATCGTTATTCATTCTCGAAAACTCAATATCGAAGACTATCTTTCGCGTACCTCTCAAACCGTAGAAAACATCGGTAATGAGCTCTTACGTATCCAAGGAGTGGAATATGTAAAATTCGTGCGAGGCCTTGTAGAGCTCTCCAACGTCATGTCCAAGAGATTCTATGTGGTCATTCCTTTCTATATTCTAGAAACGACCGAATCCAAGAAAAGTGTTTGGGAAAGCATCAAGTTAACCTTCGGATCGTCTAAAAACAAGGTGGCTCTTTTGCAGGACAAAGAATTTGAGATCTACAAAGCACAAATCCAACAGCGCGCTGAACTAATCTTTGATGGATTGCAGGGCATGGGCATTGGCGCCCGATTTTTGACCACCGAGGAATTGGTAAATATGTTTTCTAAGTTGTATAACCCCGATCTTGTTTAAAAATTATGTCACCAAAAGAAATTATTAATCTAGAAACGGTCTTAGGTAGCGATAACCAACAGGAGGGTGCCCTGGAAGATCGCTTTGCCCCGAGTGCCGTTAATATCAACGCCAACAACGTCCAGATCGGTGAGGTTTTAGTGCGCACTCTTTTTCTTTCTACTCTGCCGCGCTACCTTAATACGAATTGGTTTTCGCCCATTATTAATTTGGACCGTGTTTTTGATGCCTCTCTTTTTATTCACCCTGCCAATTCTGGCGATGTCTTAAAGAAACTGCGCGATAAGCTGACGCGTTTACAGGCTCAATCTATTGAAGAGGCTAACCAAGGCAAAGTGCGCAACCCCATCTTAGACACCGCCCTTCAGGACATCGAAGCTCTCCGCGACCAGATCCAGCAGGGAACTGACCGTTTCTTTGAATTTGGGGTTTACGTTACTATCTATGGTAAAGACGAAAAAGAATTAAGCGAGATCGAATCAAAAATTAAAGGCTACTTGGATGCCCAGTTAATTTACATCAAACAAGCTACTTTCCGCATGAAGGAGGGTTTTTTATCCACTATGCCTTTGAACAATGACGTGCTTAGTGCGCATAATTCTCTCAACACCGAACCGATCTCTTCTTCCTTTCCTTTTGTTTCCTACGATCTAACTTCGGATAGTGGCGTCTTATACGGCATCAACACTCACAACAACTCCTTAGTAATTTTTGATCGTTTCAGTCTACCAAACTACAACATGGTAGTTTTTGGTAGTTCCGGAAGCGGTAAAAGTTACGTTGTTAAATTAGAATTATTGCGCAGCTTGATGATTGGTACCGAGGTTTTCATTATCGATCCGGAAAACGAATACCGTCACTTGGCCGGCACTGTCGGAGGATCGGTCGTAGACATTTCCATCGCCTCTGACAGTCACATTAACCCCTTCGACCTGCCAGATTTACAAGAGGGGGAGGACTTTAAAGAGGTGTTCCGTAGTCATATTTTAGACCTTACCGGTTTATTAAAATTAATGATGGGAGAACTTACTCCTGAAGAGGCCTCTCTCTTGGATGAAGCGCTTATTCAGGCCTATGCTTTAAAAGATATCACACCGGAGAATAACGGGGGAAAGGGCGAAGTACCTCTATTATCGGATTTTCAGAATATTTTAGAAGGATTGGCCGGCGCTGAATCATTAGCGATTCGTATCCGAAAATACACCCAAGGCACTTTCTCGGGATTCTTAAACCAACCCACTAACGTTTCATTAAATAAACAATTGGTTGTCTTTGGTATTCGAGATATGGAAGAAGAGTTACGCCCCATCGCCATGTACTTAGTTCTAAACTACATCTGGGCCAAAGTGCGCTCACAAATGAAGAAAAGAATTTTGGTGGTAGACGAGGCGTGGTGGCTACTGAAATACGACGCCGGAGGACAATTCTTACTGAACGTCGCCAAGCGTGCCCGTAAGTATTTCTTAGGATTAACCACCATCTCCCAAGACGTGCAGGACTTTTTAAGCTCTCCCAATGGTAAGCCTATCGTTACCAACTCGTCTTTTCAGCTGCTGATGAAGCAATCAGCCGCCGCCATTGATGTTATTAAAGATGCCTTCCACCTCACGGATGCCGAAAAATTCTTATTACTGGAATCAACCGTCGGTCACGGCCTATTCTTTGCTGGTCCCAACCATGTTGGTATCCGTATCGTCCCGTCTTATGTCGAAGACCAAATTATTACCTCCGACCCTCGTCAGCTAATGGAAATTGAGCAGGCCAAGAAAGAATGGGCTAAAGAGCAAAAGAAATAGCGTAACATCATGGACCAAGAAGAATACCAAGCGCAGGAATTAATTATCGCTAGAAACCAAGCCTTCCTTGCTAGAGAGAGGGCTGAAGCCGAAGAAAAAGCTCAAAAAGAACAGCACGAAAAGGATAAAATGGGCTGGGGCGTTTTTATATTTGCCCTAGTTTTAAGTATTATCGCGGACATTGTTGAGATAGTCACTCTTGGTACTATTGGTTGGCTAGTGGGATTAGTGATTGATTTTATATTATTCATCACTTTTGGCATGACTCGCGCCGGTCAAAAGCAATGGAAGAAATTAGTCGGCGCTTTAGTCGCAGAATCTATTCCTGGTATCAACATCTTGCCAGTTCGCAGCATAATGGTCATCTGGAGCTTTATTGCTTCTCGTCCGAAGTTAATAGGAAAACTAGATAAAGTCCTCAAAGTTGCCTCAAAAATTCCTTCGCCCATCGCGGCCCAACTTAAACTTGCCTCTAAGGCTGTAAGCATGGCTTCTGCCGCTGAACAGGGTGATATTAAAGGAGCTCTTCGCGCCGCAACTGCTTTTAAAGGCACCAATAAGCCTTCGGCAAAAGCTGGCACAGTTGGTGCTGATATTGAAGCCAAGGAAGCGGCATGATAAAGTAATACTATGTATTCTAAAGTTGTTCTAGTTTGTCTTATAGTTATTCTCGCTGGTTTAGTTTTGTTTTTGGGTGGCTATTTACTGACCGATAAAAATCCGGGACAAAAAGCGAACATCGCTAATTTAAGCGGCTTCGACTCTGAAGAAGAGGGGAGCCAATCAGATCCCGCCTCGCGTCTCTATCGTTTAAGCACCACCAAAGCTACTAGTCCGGCTTTATCTGAAGATGGCAAAAGAGTATTGTTTTTCGAAGCAGCTTCCGGAAAAGTTTTAGACAGTGATTTTGAAGGAAAAGATAGCACTGTAGTTTCCGGTAAGCTCCTCACGGGCTTTTCCACAGCAGAGTGGTCGCGTAGTGGTTATGAAACACTTATTGCCCTGCGCTCTAAAAACAATCTAGGCTATTCGTACTTTAATCTAAAAACTGGACAAATTTCTAAGTTAAATCCCAAGATTACTAATCCCGTTTGGTCACCGAGTGGTCAAAAAATTGCTTACCTCTTCTTCGATTCTGCAGCGGGAGAAGGACAGATCAGCGTCTCTAATCCAGACGGATCAGTTTACAAGAATGTTTTACCTGCTCGTCTCGATCAAATCGCCGTATTATGGCCTAAAGACAACCTTCTCGCTTTTCATAATCGTACCGGAGAAGAACGCACTTTATTTAGCTTATCGGCCGACGGAGAACAGCTCGAAAAGCTCCTTGGTCCGCTTGCCAACCTAAAAGTACTTTGGTCTCCCGATGCCTCCAAGATTTGGATTTCTTACACTGTAGACCAACAGAAAAAGGCTAGTTTAGTGGATGTAAAGAATCGAACCGAAACCGCTTTTGATTTAATTACGAGCGCCGACAAATGTGTCTGGAGTGCCAACTCCGTCCAGGTTTATTGCGGAGGAAAAACTGCCGAGGATCAATCCGAAGGTCTTTTTAATGTCGACACCAAAACTTCTAAGGTCCATCATCTATTTTCTCCCTCGGGAGCAGAAGATATCGACATCGCCAATCCTTTTCTAGCTCCCGCCGAAAATTACATTATTTTCATAAACGCATACGACCAATATTTGTACAGTATATCCCTCTAAACAGCAAAAACTCCCCGCCTAGGCGGGGAGTTTTTGCTGAAGGACTAAATGGTCAATGGTCGGATAACGACGCGTCTTTGAGGCTCTTCGCCAATACTTTCAGTTTCGATATCAGGATAGGAGGCGAGTTCGATGTGCACTAACCGGCGCTCATAAGAGGACATGGGAACAAGAGCCTCGGCTTTTTTATTATCTCGCACTCGATTAGCCACTTCCACGGCACTTTTGACGATTACTTTAGCGCGGGATTTACGATAATCGTTAATATCTAAAGCGAAGTTGATCTGTCCGGGAGCTTTTTTAAAAGCGATGACTTTAGTAATGTGCTCAATCGCTTTTAAGTTTTGTCCATTCTTTCCAATCAGCATACTGAGATCATCTGGAGAATAGATGGAAATAACTTTTAAAGTAGGATCTTTTTCGTTTGGTAATACTTCTAGAGTTGCTTCATAACCAAGTTGAGAAACCACATCCTTGACGATGTTTTTTACGATCTGGTGCTGTTCGTTTTTCTCAAGGTTTAATTCGCTCATAGATTAGACTGTCTTCGGTACAGCTCTTCGCACCCACCATTGTTCGAAGACAGAAAACAACGTGGTCACTGCCCAGTACAAAACCAATCCTGCGGGCAAGTTCCAACCAATAATTATAATCATAACCGGGAAGAAATACAACATTTGTCTATTCATTGCGCTTAAATCTGGACCGGATCCGGGAGTAGCTGGAGTATTAGATTTGGGCGGTAAACTCAACTTGGATTGAATAAATTGGAGACCTGCCGCAATAAACACCAAAACAAGATTACGCGAGGCGAGATCAATAAATCCTAGAGAAATATTATTAATCACTTCTGGTCTATTCACAAATCCATATAATAGATCAAGACTTTCGGGCTTAAATCCATTAAGAAAAGCGCGATAGAGGGCAATAAGAAAGGGGAGTTGGACTAACAAAGGCAGACAACCCGAGATGGGACTAATCTGGTTTTCTTTATAGAGAGCCATCGTCGCTTGTGCTTGAGCAGCTTTGTCATTCTTATACTTTTCTTGAATAGTTTTCAGCTTCGGCTGCAATTCGGCTAATTTCTTTTGGGAGCGTGTAGCCTTAATAGACCATGGCATGAAGACTACTCGCACCAAAACCGTAAGCACGACAATCGCCACCCCAAAATCGTTTCCGGGAATAATATTGTAAATCCCCACTAAAAGGTTGAAAATCGGCTTATAAAGTATTTCTCTAAAAAGTGTGCTCATAAATTTAAAAACGGTTTATTACTTACGAGAGGGGACGAGGTCCACACCGCGGGCACCCCACGGATGACATCGTCCAATTCTTTTTAATGCTAACCAAGTGCCTTTCCAGGCACCATGTTTCAGTAAAGCTTCTTCGGCATACTCTGAACAAGTAGGCACAAAGCGGCAATCAGCCGCCAAAAATGGTTTGAATAGCGGTAAAATCACCAGTAAAAAAACTTTTTTATAACCGGTGCTGATTAATTGGGTGAGGACTTTAGTCATAACTCCTAAGTGTATTAGAAATAAGATTAGTTACTTAGACAATATTGGCTTTTTGTAATATATCTCTTAAGCTACTACTGACTTCCCTATATTTTTTATTTTTAACTCCGGTTTGAGCCATAATTATAAAATCTGTATGAGAAGTTTTCGAGTTTGAAACCGCTGTGACAATATTTCGAAGAGCAGCACTAATCGTTCTTTTAAGTTTATTTCTCTCTACGGCTTTAGAAGCAATGGATACCGGAACTACTATCGCCGCTCGATCAGTTAAGAGACTGTTCCTAATAAATTTGATCAGAAAAAAGCTATTACGCAGACTAGAACCGGTCTTCAATATTTTTTCAAAGTCTTTTTTCTTCTTTATTCTGCTTTGTTTAGGTAAAGCCATTAAATAGTCAATTTCTTTCTTCCTTTGCGCATGCGGCGACGCAAAACTTTCTGTCCCGCATTAGTGCGTGATCTTTTTAAAAACCCGTGTTTTTTCTTTCTTTTCCTGGACTTGGGACGATAAAGTGTAGCTTTCATTTCTTTCTAGTTAGTATTCACTTCTGTACGGCTTTCAGAAGTAAAGACTTCCTGTATTAAACATTTTCTTTACCATTCTCGGACTTATTCACATATGTAAACTGCCTGGGCCGCTTAAGTAGGAGAATGAATGTGCTTTAAATCATAATAAAATTTTCCGCAAATGTCAAAGAGTCAAATTTACTCTTTCCACTTTTTATACACAGGTTATGCACCGTTCAAGATTGTTCTTTATTCCATTTATTTGAAGTACAATACCCCTATAAGATAAGTATTATTTTCTCGCCACTATGACAAAGGAAGAATTATGGAAAGCAGTACTAGGAGAGATGGAAACATCTTTGTCTAAAGCTAATTTTACCACCTGGTTTAAGAACACCTCAATTGTCGCTAGCGAAACTGATTCGATCGTCGTTAGTGTTCCAAATGGATTCATCAAAGAATGGTTAGAAAATAAGTTTAATAAACAAATTCTAACCTCTATCCAACACCTCGTTCCGGAGATTCGAGAGGTGCGCTACACTATTGGTAATAATAATCCGTTTTTAAATGCCAAGAAGGATTTCTCTCAGTTCGTACCAGACAAATTAGCGGACCAGAAACAATCCGGAGAAGTTAACCCTCAAACCAACTTAAATAAGAAGTATTCTTTTGATTCCTTTGTGGTGGGTTCTCATAACGAACTGGCTCATGCGGCTACTTTGGCCGTTTCTAAAGGACCGGGAAAGGTTTATAACCCGCTATTTCTTTATGGGGGAGTGGGGTTAGGAAAAACCCACTTATTACAATCCACTGGCAATAAAGTCTTAGAAGATGATCCTACTAAGAAGATTCTCTACATTCCGTCCGAGCGTCTTACTCAAGAAATTGTTGAATCGGTACGTAATAAAAGCGTAGAAGATTTAAAACATCGTTACGCCAAAATTGATGTATTAATCATTGATGATATTCAATTTATTGCCGGTAAAGAAAAGACCCAAGAAATTATTTTCTCTACCTTCAACGAACTTTACGGAAAGAATAAACAGATCATCCTATCCTCAGATCGTCCTCCTAAGGCCATCCCAGCCCTCGAGGAGCGCCTCCGCTCCCGCTTTGAAGGGGGAATGATCGCTGACGTCAGTTTACCGGATTACGAGACACGTTTGGCTATTTTAAAAATGAAATCAAAGCAGAAAAACTTTGAATTAGATGAGAATGTTTACAGTTATATTGCCACTAATATTCAAAAGAATATTCGCGAGCTAGAAGGAGCTTTAAATCGAGTTATAGCGGTCAGTCAAATATATAATAAGAGCCTAGACCTTAAAGAAGTAAAAAAGCTCTTAGTAACCTACTTAAGTACGCCATATAAGAAGACTACTCCTCAATTAATTTTAAAATCTGTCTCCGATTTTTATGGTATCTCCCTTCAAGATCTCGTCAAAAGAAGCCGCAAAAAAGAAGTAGTCCGCCCTCGACAAATTGCTATGTATCTTTTGCGAGAAGAAACCAAGTCTTCTTTTCCAGAAATCGGCCAAAAATTAGGCGGACGCGACCACTCTACTGTTATCCATGCTTACGAAAAAGTTAAAACCGAAGAAGAAAGCGACGAAGCAACCAAACAAGAATTAGTATTAATCAAAGAAAGAATTTACCAGTCTATGGATAAGTAGCTGTTTATATCTATGTGTATAAACCAGGGATAAGAGTGGGATGATTGCGCTAACCTACCCCAAATAGCCAATTTTATCCCAGAGTTATTCCCAGTTGCCCATAAGTTATCACAAATCTATCCATAAAAAATTTAAGCGTACTAGCCTAAGAACACTATACGTAATAAGGTAATTCCGAAGAGAGAGGAGATGATTGTGGATAAGTAGTACGCTCTCTAATAGTAGATATCTTATATTTAAGAAATGATTATAACTATTAACCAACGGAAGGTGAAAGAAGCTTTAGCGGTTACGGAGAAAATTGTCTCTAAGAATTTAGCTTTGCCTATTTTACAAAACGTTGTGATTAGAACTGAAAATGGTCGGGTCAAAATTTCCTCCACAAATTTAGAGATCGGGATTAATTTCTGGCTAGGAGCGAAGATTGAGGAGGAGGGGGATGTGGCTATTCCGGCTCGTCTCTTTTCGGAGTTTATTAACAATGTCCAAAGCGAAAAAGTAACTATTAGTACCAAAGAGAACATCGCCTATATTAATACCGAAAACTCTAAAACTAAGATTATTGGTTTTCCGGCGAAAGATTTTCCAATTATTCCCAAGAATAAAAACACCCCTTTTGTTACCTTGGGAGCTAAAAAGATTTGGCAGTTATTTAGCGCGGTGATTGATTCCGCTTCTCTTTCCGAGGCTAGGCCGGAGTTAGCAGGGGTATTTGTGCATTTCTCTCCGACTAAAATTGAAAGTGCAGCCACAGATAGTTTTCGTCTTGCTGAACAGGTGATCTATGAAAATGGGAAAATTGATCAGAGTATGATTATCCCTAAGACCACCATCCAAGAGCTTATACGGGCCCTAGGAGATCGGGAAGAGGATATTGCACTGTCTCTATCGGAAAACCAAATCTTCTTCTCTACGAGCGATTTTGAGATCGTCTCTCGTTTAATCGATGGACACTATCCGGAATACAAAAGAGTCATCCCTGAAAAATTCTTATCCAAATATACTCTCTCCAGGGAAGAGCTAGAGAAAAGCGTGCGTTTAGCGAGTATTTTTACCTCTAGTATTGCCGATATTAAATTACAAGCCGATAAAGATGGTTTTAAGGTTTTAGCTAAGAACGCTGATAAAGGGGAGGTAAATTTGTCTGTGCCAGGAACGCTAAAAAATGGACCATTTGGGATTGCTGTAAATTATCGCTATCTTTTAGATGGTTTAAAAATCATTCCTACTTCTCAAGTAGAAATCGAGTTTACAGGAGAGGGGAGTCCTTTAATTTTACATCCAGAAGGTAAAACAGACTTTACTTATTTAATCATGCCTCTCCGTAGTTAGGAAAAAATCTCTGCTATGCAAGATATAAAGAATTATTTATTAAAGTTAAAGAAAGAAGCCCATAAGAATCAAAAAGAAGGAGATTTGGTGAGTAGTAGAATTAAAGAAGTGATTGTGGCTAATTTTGAAAATGAAGCGGTCCTGAAATATATCAGGACTTTTTATATAAAAAAAGAAACTCTGTTTATTGAGACCACCAGTAAAACTATGGCTCAAGAACTCTATTGGAAGCAAGAAGATCTCAAGGAGAAGATCAACCAAGAAAAAGTTTTGATAAAGAAGATTGTGGTGCGCTAAAACGTCACTACTTCCGAGATATTGAAGAGGTGAAGATTCGCTTGAATAGCGGCTTCCCAGTTTTTATATTGAGGGTCGTTGTCGGGGTTAAAAGGGAACTCTCCTTGCGCGTTATTTTTGTCTACGTAATACAAGATGGTGTGTAAGTCGGTGCGCTCTTGTCCAGTTTCGTCTTGGTGACGATAAACGTAAGAACCATCGAGCATAATCTTCGGCACTTCCACCGGGTCGGGGTCGGCAAACTGTTCCACGGATTTACCTTTTAGCGCTTTTACGATAAATTCGTGCCACATTGGTCCGGCCGCTGAGATACCCGCTCCTTGGCTAGACATCGGAGTATTTTTATTATTTCCAGTCCAAACCCCCACACTTAAAGAAGGGGTGTAACCTACTACCCAAGCGTCTTTGTTTTCTTGAGTTGTGCCGGTTTTGGCCGCTACCGGTCGATCGGGGAAGTATAAGCTACTATTGGCTCCAAAAACCGAAGCGCGGGCTTGGTTATCAGAAAGAATGTCATTGATGGTGCGGGCGATTTGAGGCTCTATAACCCGTTCTTTTTTGGATTTATATTCTTCTAAAACCGTACCGTTCGTGTCTTCGATCTTGAGAATAAAAGCGGGTTGTTCTTTAACGCCATCGTTTCCGAATACGCCGTAAGCCGAAACCATATCTAATAATTTAACTTCTGCGCCTCCTAATACTAAAGAGAGGCCGAAGTTCTGGTTATTGTCTTTTAAGGTGGTAATTCCCATACGCGTGGCCAGGTTGGTAGTACTGTCGATTCCAGCCAAGTAAAGTAATTTAACTGAAGGAATGTTTAGGGAGCGGGCTAGAGACTGACGCATGGTCACTGGACCATGAAATAATCCATCGTAGTTACGAGGGTGAAAACAAGCTAAGCCGTATTGATCTTTGGTCTGACTGCCATCGGCTAAACAACTGGGATTAAACTCGGTTTTGACGTCAAAGAGAATAGTGGAATCAGTGAATCCTTTTTCTAAAGCGGTGGCATAAGTAAAAGGTTTAAAAGACGATCCCGGCTGACGTCTCGCTAAGGCGACGTTAAAATTACCTTCGTTGGCGATATCGAAATAATCTCGAGAGCCGACCATTACTAAAATTTGTCCGGTGCGCGGATCAGTAGCGACCATCGAGGCATTGGTTGCTCTATAAGCCTTCTCGTTGATGGCTCCGTACTTCGTGACGGTTTCTTCGGCTATTTTTTGCATATCAATATCTAAGGTGGTGTAAACTTTTAATCCGCCATTGGTGACGGTTTCCTCTCCATATTTTTTAGTGAGGTAATCTCGGACCATCATCACAAAATGAGGAGCGAGAATGGCTTCACGCGGCGGCTTGAACTCTAATTTTTCATTAACCGCTTTATTGTAATCTTCTTCGGATAAAAATCCGACCTCTTTCATTCTTTGTAAGACGAGATTCTTTTGATTATGCAATTCTTCCAGATGGCTGCCGTAAGGGGAGTAGTAGGTGGTAGCTTTTGTGAGAGTGGCGAGAGTGGCGGCCTGGGCATAGGAAAGATCTTTGGCGGGGATTCCAAAGAAGGTTTGGCTAGCCGCTTCGATCCCATAAGCATTGGAACCGTAAGGAATTTGGTTTAAGTACATCCAAAAAATCTGATCTTTAGAAAATCTTCTTTCGATTTCAATAGATAAAATTGCTTCACGAATTTTTCGGGAGGGAGTGCGTTCATCGCCTAAAAGAGCTTTCTTAATTAACTGTTGGGTAATAGTTGATCCTCCTTGGGAAATACTGAAGGTGGTAATATCTTTAAAAAAGGCGCGGGCAATGCCTTTAAAATCTAATCCTTGGTGAGAATAAAAAGAAGTGTCTTCGGAGGCTAGGGTGGCGAGTTTAACGGTATTGGGAATATTTTCCCAGGAGATAATGGTTCGTCTTTCTTCGCCGTGAATATCATAAAGAACAGTATTGCCCGTGCGATCGTAAATTTTGGTTGATTCGCTTACCCGGCGAGAGATAATACTGTCCGGACTGGGAATATCTTTAGCGACATAGAGGAAGAAACCAATACCGAAAAGAATACCAAAAACGGCCAAAATAAAGACCGTAAAGAGGATAGTTTTGATTTTAAGCCGTTTAAGCCATCTCTTATGCATATTCAAATATCTGGTAATTTTAACACAAATTGAGCATATTTACAATGGACACTTTTTATTCTAAGATAAGAGGCATGAATAGTGATATTATTCTCAATCGCGGAGTGGAAGAAATAATTGAACGCGACCATCTTGAGAAAAAAATGGCCCAAAAAGAAAGACTAAGGGTTAAGTTGGGTATTGACCCCACCGCAAGCGATCTGCACCTAGGTCATACGGTGGTGTTGAGGAAGTTGAAACAATTCCAAGAAGCCGGACATCAGGCTATTTTGCTTATCGGAGATTTTACGGCGCTAGTTGGAGACCCTTCCGGTAAAAATGAGCAGAGGCCGCAACTCACTAATGAACAGGTTCAAGAGAATATGAAAAATTACCTCCAACAAGCTGGTCTCGTTTTAGATTTAAGTAAAACAGAGGTGCGGTACAATTCAGAGTGGTACAAAGACAAAGGGATGGATTTTTTCATTGATCTCACTAGTAAATTTACGGTAGCACGCTCATTGGAGCGGGACGACTTTCAAAAAAGACTAAAAGAAAACCAAGACGTGAGTTTATTGGAAGTTCTTTATCCTATCCTTCAGGGTTATGATTCCGTCGCTTTAAAAGCGGATGTGGAACTAGGAGGAACGGATCAAAAGTTCAATCTGCTCACCGGTAGAAAAGTGCAAAAAAGATACGGCGAAATACCCCAAGACATTATCACTTTACCGCTAATCGAAGGCTTGGACGGTATTAAAAAAATGAGTAAAAGTTTAGGTAATTACATTGGACTAACAGAAAAACCGCAGGATATGTTCAATAAGATTATGTCCTTATCAGATCAGCTCATGGTTAAGTACTTCACCCTTATAACTGATGTTTCAGAACAAGAAATTGAAAAATTAAAAGCAGAGCAAGCTAACCCTTCCGATTATGCGCCTAAAGAATGGAAAGAAAAATTGGCTACGGAGATTGTAAGAATGTATCATGGGCCAGAGCAAGCCCGGAAAACGCAAGAAGAGTTCACGAGAGTGTTCTCTAACAAAGAACTGCCAACAGAAATCCAGGAAATTTCTATCGGAGCAGACGCACTCTCTATTATTGATTTGATGACACAGTGGTTAGGGGTTTCTAAAACCGAAGCTAAAAATCTGGTCAATCAAAAAGCAGTGCAGATAAATGACGAGGTGGTAACAGATTGGAATACGGATGTGAAGATAGGTGATATTATTCGGTCTGGTCCGCGAAGATTTGTAAAAGTAGTGAATTAAAAAACACCCCGCCCTTATATAAGGGCGGGGTGTTTTTTAAAAAGTATTAAACTAGAGGTTCTTCGGCTACTTCCGCTTCTTTCTCTTCTTCCTCTTCCTCATCTTCGTCTTCAGCTAAATCCTTATCCGCGTCCTCCTCGACAGCAAAAGGATCTTTTACATCCTCTTCGTCAAAGTTCAATTTAAGAGTGTTCATTTTTTATAACAATGTTATTTAAAAATCAGGTAATTACGACCTTGCGCTTTATTGTATGAAGATGAACCAGAAAGTCAATAGCCTAGGTGTGACGGGTGGTATTGGCGCAACATAAGGCGATCGCCAAAGCATCGGCGGCGTCGTCGGGTTGGGGGATTTCTTTCAGCCCTAAGATCATACTAATGTTTTTTTGGACTTGGTGTTTTTCCGCTCGGCCGTAATTAGAGACCGCCTGTTTTATTTGCAGAGGAGTGAATTCAAACGTCGGCACGCCATGTTGTTTAAGCGCTAACAAAATTACTCCTTTGATTTCGCTGACTTGCGTAACGGTCTTGGCGTTTTTAAAAAAGAATAATCTTTCGATGCCAGCCTGGTCCGGTCGGTACTTCTTTATGAGATCCTTAAAAAAAGTATGGACCGTAATTACTCTTTCGGTATTCTCGATGTTGGAGGGGGTGCGGCATACGCCGTAGTCTACACAAGTAAACCCTTTCGCAGTGGTTTCAATCACTCCAAAGCCAATCAAAGAGGTGCCGGGATCAATTCCTAAGATACGCATTAATAATTGGTGTAAATTTCTTGAACGTCTTCGTTATCGTCGAGAGTTTCTAGTAACTTATCTAGCTTAATTTTAGCGGCCTCATCAATTTCGAGAGGATATTTAGGGACAAAACCTTCGGCAGTTTTATCAAAAGCCCACATCACTGATCCCTGTTGAGCCATTTTAGCCTCACCATCTAATAAAGTTTTTTTAATTTCAGAGATGGTGCGATTTTTATTATCGGTGATGGCGATGATAATGAGGTTTACGGCAGAGGGACCGACGGCTTCAATAACCAGCTCCTCTAATTGAGCAGAATCTTTATCGGTCACCCGTTTAATGGCTCTTTCAATATTGTCTTTGGGTAAATCAAAAGTACGCGCGTATTCAATGGCGTTTTTTAAATCCAAATTTTGATCGGGATCCGGCCCGCGACGGGCGGCAATCGAGATCGCTTTGGAAAGTTTAGAAAAAAGCTGTCCGCGTTTATGATCGGCAATTCCTTTCTTATGTTTAATTTGTGACCATTTGGAGTGTCCTGACATGACCACAATTTAGCAGAAAAGTCTCGAGGTATCAATTTTGACATGGCTTGTGGAGGGTGCGAGGATAAGCGGTGAGGAGTTCTTGTTCGGAGGAGAAAGATTTTAGATATGTAGCTGAAAGATTTTTCCAGTCGTTATCGGTGTCGCAATAATAATATTTAGATTTCCAATGCGAGCTGGTGTAGAAAGTATGTCCACTGGGAGGAGGAGTATAAGTAGGAGAAGGCGCTGTGCTTTGCGAAGGCGAAGCAGAGGCGGTAAGGAAGGGTGTATTAGTGGGAAAGGCAGTCGAAGTTGGTGAAGGTGTGTTAGGAGTAATGATGGATGTTGTGGAAGGCGTGGGAGCTGTTGTGGTTAGAGTGCTGGGAGAAAAAGTAGGAGTGATAATGGGAGTAGTGAAAGAGGTTGGTAAAGGAGTGGCGGTTTTATTAAAAGTAGAACGTGGTGATGAAGAGGGGGTAAGAGAAATAACCGGTGAAGAAGTGACCGGATTAAGAATTAACGCTTGTTGCGAGGAGGAAGGAGTGGAGGAAAGCAGAAAAAGACCGGCGACGGTTGCTAAGCCCGAAAATATAATAGTGAGTAGCCTACTATTCACCTTTAGATCAAAGCACTCTGAATATCTTTTTCAAGTCGAATGCCGATGTGAGCGGCACCTTCTTTGGTAATGACGCGGCCGCGAGAGGTGCGGGCCAGAAAACCGATCTGCATTAAGTAGGGTTCGTAAACATCTTCGATGGTGCCGTCGTCTTCACCGATAGCGGCGGCGATAGTCTTTAATCCCACTGGGCCGCCCTCGAAGTTTTTAGCGATCATGGTGAGGATTTTTTTATCAGTGGATTCTAGACCGATTGGATCAATCTCTAGAAGGTCTAAGGCTTCTTTGGTGATCGCGGTAGTAATGTGAGTGGCGTTTTGAATCTGGGCACAGTCGCGCACTCTTTTCAAAAGACGGTTAGCGGTGCGGGGAGTGAAACGAGAAGCGGCGGCAATGATTTGCAAAGCCTCGGTATCGGCGGAGATACCCAAAAGACTAGCGGAACGGCCTAAGATTTGTTGAATGTCTTTGGTTTGATAAAACTCTAGGCGATAGTTACCTCCAAAGCGGGAGCGAAAGGGATTAGATAAAAGAGAAACACGAGTCGTAGCGGCGATTAAGGTGAACTTGGGCAGGTCTACTTGGAGAGTTTTAGCGGAATTGCCTTTGCCGATGATGATGTCTAATTTGTAATTTTCCATGGCCGGGTAAAGAGTTTCCTCGACGGATTTATTTAAGCGATGTACTTCATCGATAAACAAAAAATCGCCTTCATTAAGACCAGTGAGAATAGAGCCGAGGTCGCCGGCCTTCTCTAGAGCCGTCCCAGAGGTGATACGCAGACTGGAGTTCATCTGCCGAGAGATGATGTAGGCGAGGGTCGTTTTACCTAGTCCGGATGGACCATGGATGAGAATATGCTCCAAGGGATCTCCTCTTTTTCGAGCTGCTCCGATTAAGATCGAGAGGTTCTTCTTAACCTTTTCTTGGCCAATATAGTCGTCAAAAGAAGTCGGGCGGAGGGCCAGATCAAGAAATTTTTCATCTTCTTGAGAAGGTTTTGGTATTAAAACGTCTTTGGGCATATGGAGAAAATATGAAATTTAATCTATTGACAAGCAAGGTAAATTTGTATAAAATACAGCACAACCACGATTGGTGCAATTTTTGACAGAAAATGAAGAGTGTAACCTGTAGGCAACTAAATCCTTTCTAACCACTGCGATTTATTGGGATAACTTATTGATGTTTACTTTGGTTCCGACTGGGGTATTACTCAGGGTTATCTTGTCCCGGCATACTAAGTTATCCGGGTTTGCCTACAGATTACACGCCTCATTTTGAAAATACTCGGCCTACTCTAAGATTCTCCGAACCTCCTCTAAGGAGGTTTTGCCTTCTAATACTTTTAAATAACCATCCTGGATGAGGGTGACCATGCCTTTTTTCATCGCTAATTCTTTCATCTCCGAAACTGCCGGTGATGTTAAAATTATTTTTTCAATATCATCATCTACTATGAAAAACTCAAACACTCCCAAGCGCCCTTTATAACCGGTCATATTGCAGGCTTCACACTGGCTGGGAAAAAATATTTCGGTCTTAGTATTTACCTCGGGGGCAGATTCTAAACCCGCTAAAGCTTTCTTCATTTCCTCCAGTTCTTCGTCGGGGATGGTCTTTTTTTGTCGGCATTTCTCGCATAATTTTCTTAATAAACGCTGAGCGATCACAGCATTTAACGCGGGAGCGATGGAGGCGGGCTTTGCTCCCAGATCAAGAAGACGGGGGATAGCGCCGGCGGCATCGTTAGTGTGTAAAGTAGAAAAGACTAAGTGGCCAGTGAGAGCGGCTTGCATGGCAATCTCGGCCGTTTCTCCGTCACGAATTTCTCCGACTAAAATGACATCCGGATCTTGACGCACAATCGAACGTAGGCCACTAGCGAAGGTATAGCCTTTCGCAGGGTTTACTTGAGTTTGAGAGATGCCGGTTAAGTGATACTCTACGGGATCTTCAATAGTAATAATCTTTGAGCCCGGTTCGTTGATGTGCTGAACAAAGGCATAAAGACTGGTAGTTTTTCCGGAACCGGTTGGTCCAGTGGTTAGCAGAGCACCGGTACTTTTCTGGAGAAGTTTTTTTAAGGCTGCCATATTCTTTTCAGAAAGTCCCAGGTCCTCAATCTTCTCCATGATATTGTCGGGGTCTAAAATACGCATGACTATGTTCTCTCCATAAGAACCGGGTAAAACGGAGACGCGGATCTCAATCATTTTGTTCAGGTGGCGAACGGAGAAACGACCATCTTGGGGAGCGTTGTGAATATTGAGCTTAAGACCAGAGGTGATTTTGATACGCGAAAGCAGTTTAGCGTAATTTTCGGGACTAACCTCGGCGACATTATTTAAAACTCCGTCTAGACGATAGCGGGTACGAACCGTAGCTTCTTCTGGTTCAAGATGAATATCGGAAGCTTCCAGGGTAATCGCTCCGGCCAATAATACCTCCAACATCTTCGTAGTTGAGAGAAAAGACAGCTTCTCTTTTAACGCGGCCACGCTTTTAATCTCCTTTTGGGCTCGAGTAAAGGTGTCTTCGTCGATGGCGACAGTGCCGAGAGAGTCAATAGCGTTCTTGGGGATGTCTTGATAGCGCTCCCAGACTAATTTGAGGCTGGAAGCAGAGACAATATTTTGTTCAATGGTAAAACCCTGCTCCGCGAGGTCTTTTAAAACTTTTTGAGTAAGAGGAAAGAGGGGATCAACGATGATGACGCGTAGTTGCTTTTTTTCTTGTGCGATAACGGCGACTTGAGCGGCGTGCGAATCCTTCTCTGGTAAAATACGCAGGGCCTCAAGGTCCACGGAGTTGGGATTAATTTTGAGGTACGGTAAGCCAGCTTTAGTGGCCACCTCTTTGGCCTGCTCCTCGACGCCAGCGGCCTCGAGTTCGGTTAATTTTTTATCTAGTGCTCCTTGGAGATTTGAAGACGGCATATACCACTATATTTTATCATTCTGTGCCTAACATAGCGAACCCCAGGATATTATCAAGAACGATTTCTGTGGATAACCCGCCCCTAGTTGATCCCGTACGAAGTTTTTACAGTCGGAGGTTGTTTTTTAAAATTTTAAGCATATTTAGACGAGACCATACTCTTTTTTGGATGTGGATAATCAAACTTCGTTCGGGATTGACAACCGTTGGCTATTGTAATACAATGTAATTTAAAGATTGATTTCTGAGCCAAGGTCCGCATTGAAGCGGGCATTTTCTTTAATAGTTGTCCGAGCGCAGTGCGTAAGTGCACGAGCACGGCTACAAATAATACTAAATTTTGTAGTTACTCGTCTACTTCGTATTTCCTCGTAAACAAAATTTGTATGTTAGATACCAAACAATTTCTTTCGGCCATTCAGCAAATTGCCGAAGAAAAGGGGATAGCCAAGGAGAAGATCTTGGATACTATCCAGTTAGCGATTGCCGCGGCCTATAAAAGAGATTATGGCGAGAAGGGACAGATTATTCGCGCCAAGCTCAATGCCGAAACCGGGGAGACAGAGGTTACCCAGATTAAGTATGTAGTGGAAGGAGTAGATGAGGAAGGATACTTAACTGGTGAATTGCCGCAGAGAAGTGAAGAGGATAAAGAAATGGAACGCCGCACCGCAGGCCGACGTTCGGATAATCCCAAAGAGGAGAATCCTTCTGGGGAAACTATCAATGAAGCGGGAGAGCTTAAGATTAAATACAGCCCGGAGAAACACATTCTGTTAGAAGAAGCACAAGCGATCGATAAAAAATTAAAAGTTGGAGATGAGTTGGTTATTCCATTGGAAGCCAAAACGGATTTTGGCCGTATTGCCGCACAAACTGCTAAGCAGGTGGTTATTCAAAAACTTCGCGAAGTAGAAAGAGAAGTAATCTATAACGAATTTAAAGGACGCGAAGGAGAAGTGGTTAGTGGGGTGGTGCAAAGACGAGAAGGACCAACGGTCTATATCGATTTAGGCAAAACCAACGGCTTGTTACTTCCTCCGGAGCAGTTGGAAACCGATAATTATCGCATCAACCAGCGCTTTCGTTTTTATGTGGTTAAAGTAGAGGATACTAATCGCGGTCCGGTAGTTTTGTTGTCCCGTTCTCATCCTCGTTTGGTTTCTAAGTTATTCGAATTTGAGGTGCCGGAAATTGAAACTGGCAGTGTGGAAATTAAAGCGATGGCGCGTGAAGCAGGCTCTCGTTCCAAAATCGCCGTATCTTCTAAAGAAGAAGGTGTGGATCCGATCGGTTCTCTAGTGGGACAAAAAGGAGTGCGCGTGCAGATGGTTATCAATGAACTTTCCGGAGAGAAGATTGATATTATCGAATGGAGCGACAACCCTGTGAAGTTCATTACGAATGCGCTTTCTCCCGCCAAAGTAGTGGATGTGAAAATTTTAGACGAGGTGAGACGGCATGCTTTAGCGGAGGTCAACGAAGATCAGTTCTCTTTGGCTATCGGTAAAAAAGGACAGAATGTTCGTTTAGCGGCTAAGTTAACAGGATGGAAGATCGACGTACGCTCTCCGAAAGAAACGCTTTCTTTGGACGTTGTTCTAGAAGGAGAAGCTGGTACGGTTCCGGCAGAAGAGAAAGTGGCTGAAGCAGAGGAAGAAAAAAAACCTGAAGAAGCTAAGGCTACTCAAGAATAATATGGATCCCGTTAGAGGTTTCGCTCGTGACCAAGTCGCGAGTCCGTAGGACCTCGGCGGGGCTACCTCTAACGGGATGGAGATTAATTTAAAACGGGGAAAAAACTCTGAAGCGGAGCTGAAAGTCGAGCTCACGCAAGAAGACCTCAAACAATACATTAAAAAAGCCGGCGAAGAAGTGGCGGCTTCAGTGGCCATGGACGGTTTTCGAGCCGGCAAGGTTCCTTTGGATGTGGTCAGAAAGAAAGTGGGGGATGAGAAGATTTTGGAGGTGGCCATGGATTTGGCTATTAAAGAGAGTTTTTTTCAAGCTATTAAAAAGGAAAAAGTAGATATTATTTCTTCTTCGGATTTGAAGGTGATCGATAACACCGCGGAGAAGTTGAAATACGAAGTGAAGATTATTCTTTTTCCGGAGGTGAAATTGGGAGAGTATAAGAATTTAGGAATGAGTCTTAAGCCGGTCAGCGTCAGCGAAGAAGAAGTGCAGGATACTTTAAAATATATTCAAAAAACTCGAGCGGAGTATAAGGAAGTAGAAACTCCGGCCGAAAAAGATCACCGGCTCGAAATCGATTTCGAAGTCAAAGATAAAGGAGCGGTGATCGACGGAGGAAAGAGTGAGAATCATCCTGTGGTCCTGGGGGAAGGCAATTTTATTCCTGGCTTTGAGGATCACTTGGTGGGGATGAAAAAAGGAGAAACGAAAAACTTTTCTCTGGAGGTGCCGGGGGATTATTATCAAAAAAGTGTGGCTGGCAAGAAACTCGATTTCTTGGTAACTATTAAGACTATTAAAGGAGCAATTCTGCCGGAGTTAACGGACGATTTTGCGAAGAGCCTAGGAAAGTTTGAGTCAGTGGAGGATTTAAAAAAGAATGTTAGTCGCGGTTTGCAAAGCGAAAGAGATCAGAAAGAGCGAGACCGTGTACGTTTGTTGATTCTCGATAAAGTTAATGAAAAAACCGAGATGGAAGTTCCGGATAAAATGGTGGAAGAGCAGCTGGATATCATGGTGAGTAATTTCGATCAGAACCTCCACGCCAGGGGATTGGAGCTAAGTCTTTATCTAACTCAAATCAGCAAGACTCAAGATGAGTTGCGCAAAGAATGGCGAGAGCGAGCCGTGAAACAGATTCGACAAGGATTAATTATGCGGGCTATCAGCAAAGCAGAAGAAATCAAGGTGGGCGAAGAAGAGGTGGCTCAAGCCGTCGGGGCGCTGTTAAGTCGCTATGCGGGAGCGGAAGAACTACAAGCTAAGGTTGATCCGGAAGAGCTAAAAAACAGAGCAAAGGAATCTCTACTTAACGAAAAGGTATTTGATTATCTCGAGAAAGAGAATATCAAAGAAAACTAACACAAACAAAAAAGCACTCCATGGAGTGCTTTTTTGTTTGTGTCTTAGGCCTTTCGCAAAACATTCCTTACGAAAAAATATTTTGCGAAAGGCCTATCTTTTTGTGGTTACCGTCATGCCGGTGCCCACCAACATTCTTGCGAATATTAACAGTTTTCTCTTGCCAGCTAAGTTTGGTAGATGTAATATAAAATATCACATCGCTTTTTCGGTGAGGAAAAAGTATTAGAAGGAAGAAAACGAACACGATAGTAGCCTGGGTATAATTATATCACTTTAATCTTTGTTTGTCAAGCATAGATATGTTCACCTCAAGTAAGGTTTCTGGCTGGATTTTGCGCATCGGGCTGGCGGCAGTCTTTCTCTGGTTTGGCGCGGACAAATTCATTCATCCTAACTACTGGCTTAATGCTTGGGTGCCGGATTGGGCCGTGTCTTTTTTGGGGCGCTTTAAGGTCACCGGCAGCCAATTTGTTTATTTTAATGGTGTCTTTGAGGTGATCGTCGGCTTGAGTTTGCTGACCAATTTATTTAGTAAATTCTTCTCTTTTTTGGCTATTCTGTTTCTGATCTCCGTGATTACTATGAACGGTATTAACGAGATTACGGTTCGTGACATAGGGCTAATTGGGGGGTTGGGAGCGATCCTTTTCTGGCCCCCTCGTCCACGACGCTTCTAGTTGACACCGACACTCTCTAGTTGTATAATTTGATCAGCCTTAGAAAAGCTTGCAGGGCTTTTTGGGGCTAGCCCAGCAGGGGTACTCCATGGCCCTTGCTGGGTCCTTTCATATTTATGCGACCAACTAAAATCATTTATTTAGATCATGCCGCTACCACTCCTCCTCATCAGAGGGTTGTTGAGTTGATGAATAAGTTGACTCAAAAAGTCTGGGGCAATCCGTCTTCAGTTTATACCCATGGAAAAGAGGCAAAAAAAGTACTGGAGAATACCCGACAAAAAATAGCCGGCTTGCTGGGAGTTAAAGCGGGGGAGATAATTTTTACGGGGTCTGGCACAGAATCGGATAATATGGCAATTTTGGGAACCGCGCGTGCTCATCAAAAACACGGGCGACACGTTATCATTTCTGCTATCGAACATTTGGCGGTTTTAAAAGCTGGCCAGTGGCTAGAGAAAGAAGGTTTTCAAGTTACCTATCTGCCAGTCAATTCGAATGGAATAGTTAATCCGGAAGATTTAAAAAACGCTCTACGAAAAGACACCATTTTAATTTCTCTTATGCAGGCCAATAACGAGATCGGCACTATTCAGCCGGTTAAAGAAGTGGCGGAGATCGTGCGGCAGTGGCGAAAAAAGCATAGACAAGAGTGGCCATTTTTACATACCGATGCTTGCCAAGGAGCGGGCTATTTAAGCATTCAGCCGCATGGATTGGGCGTGGATCTACTCACGATCAATGGTTCTAAAATTTACGGACCGAAAGGAGTGGGAATTTTGTACAAGAAAAATAGTTTACAGCTCGAACCGATGTTAGTGGGCGGCTCACAGGAAAACGGCTGGCGAGCGGGAACGGAAAACGTTGCTTTGGCGGCAGGCATGGCTTTGGCTTTAGAAATTGCCGAACAAGAGAAAAATAAAGAAGTGAGAAGGCTGACGGCTTTGCGCGGCGGGCTTATTAAAAACATCTTAAAAGAAATTCCCGAGACCAAATTAAATGGGGATACTAAAAAGAGATTGCCTAATAATATTAATTTATCTTTCCAAGGAGTAGATGGAGAAATGCTGGTTCTCGCGTTGAATCAAAGGGGAGTGGAAGTTTCGACCGGTTCGGCCTGCACGACTGCCGAGACCGGCCCCTCCCATGTCTTAAAGGCTATTGGTAGCTCGAACGGGTGGGGTAATATCCGGATTACTTTAGGAAGAGAAACTACGCGCTTGGAACTTAAAAAAACTCTCGTCGTGCTAAAAAAAGAAGTGGATAGATTGAGATCTATGGTCTAGATCTTTTCAACTATCAAAAAACATGTATAATATGGGCAGCTCTTTTTTTGGAGGCCCTATGAGTAACAAGCTTATTGTCAAAGCCATAGATGACCTGACTTTAGATGAGATGGTAGCCATGCTTAGAGAGATTAAGATGACTTCGGAGGAAGAAGAGGCGCAGAGGATTAGTTTTGCTTACGGTAATGTAAAATTGTCCAATCCTGCTATAACTTTGGAAATGGTTATAGAAGCGGCCAGAAAACACCCTCGAAAGAAGTAGACCCGCAAGGGTCTTTTGTTTTGTCCGCCCACTAGGAGTTGGTCTCGGCTCTCGTTCGCCCGTCGGCGAACTCGGCCTAACCACCAGCTCGCCATGTCATCTACTGACGACATATGGCTCCGCTGTTCAACTCCTAACGCCAGCCAAGTAGTTGGCTGGCTGTGGTCTGTTAAACATAAAGAGACCCTTCGGCCTCTTTATGTTTACATGTCCGCCCACTAGGAGTTGAACCTAGAACCTTATCCTTAAGAGGGATCTGCTCTGCCAATTGAGCTATGGGCGGGGCTAATTGTTTTGGTGCCCTCGGAGGGAATCGAACCCCCATTGCTGGTTCCGAAGACCAGTACTTTATCCGTTAAGCTACGAGGGCATCTTTGCTTTTAAACCATTTAAAGTCTTTAGCTGTTTTTCTTCTGTGGCAGTTTGCGCACCTTACATCGCATTTGTCTACTTCTTCTTTTATCTTATATAATTGGTAGCGTCCTGTGACTAAATGCGACACTGCTTTGAATTTATCTCTTTGGTGATCAAATTCCAAAACTCTAACATCCGCTTCTTTGCAATCAACACAGGGGTGTCTAGATAGATAGTCTAGAATAAAGCTTTGCGCCGCCAGTCTGTTCTTAAGATTTCTTTTACTGGTTTTCTGCAAATAGTAATTTCTGTTGTTATAGTAATGCTTTTTAATTAATGTACGAGCACATTCTTTGCATTGATAATGGCGCAGACCCTCGGCCTTTATTTTAAAGCTGAACTGATCTAGGGGCTTTTTCTTCTTGCATCTCGTGCATTGCTTCATAGACTTATTATAGTCTATTTATCCTCGAAACACAATTAATAATCCGAAGTCTTTCGATATGTATACCTCGCAGAGGGCTAACCATAGAAAAACTAATTTAGTTAACCAGAAAACACCCAAAATAGCAAACTTAAAACCCCGTTGTCGGGGCTTTAAGTTTAAGAAACGATTTCAATTCTAATTTTTCTAAGACCGAAGTCTAAAGCCTCCTGGCGGCTAGCAAACCAAATGTCGACACGTTCAGAAAAACGAGAATGCATCCGGTCCTCGACGACGAAGGTTTTATCTCCGTACATCGCCGGAATCCTGATAACCGTTCCAAAAGGCAAGAAGTTAGCCGCGACGATACCGTCACGCACGTGGGTACCACGAGCAGTGATAAAAGGGGAATCGTCAGTTTGGTCCACGGTAGAAGAATAAGCCGTAGCCGTAACCACATAGGTCTTGGCAATAGTCGGCACCACCTTTTTATTAGCCACCGGGTTAGAGGTAGCGACCAAAGCGGTGTTTTGCATAAACTGCATATCAAGCTTCTGCGCAGGCTTCAACTCAATAGGAGATTCTTCTGAAATTCCCATAGAGATGTTCTGGCCAACGAAAGCAGTTAAAGGAGAGGTAGTTTCTATTTTTTTGGAAGAGAACCAATTAAATATGCCAGCATTGGCTTGGGAAGGAACAGTCATAACAGTAATGCTAATAATAGCCAATAAGCCTAATATGTATTTGTTCATATAATCAAAAAGGCCTTGTTATCGGCCCCTTTTAAACTAAAAACCCCTTGCGGGATTCAATACATTAATATTAACATATCCAGGCCCAAAAGTCAACATTAAACCCCAATTTTGTCAAGTCCGGCTGACAAATAAAAAGTAGCCTTAAGGTAGGCTGTTTTGGATTAATTTTCTGCCGGAGGCTAAAGGCAAGGCGCTCTTGTAAAATATTTCGGACAAAGTGGAACGGTTGAAGTAGGGGATGTCTGTGGATATTTATTTAGGCAGGTCTCGATAAGGGTGTTAAGCTATAAAAAGGTCTTTATAAAATAATTCCATTATAAAAAATGAATATTCTCACATGTTTATTTTTTAAAAATTGAATTATAAAAAAATAAGCATATGAAAATATTTAGTAGGACTTCAGCAGTTGTGACGGCTGTAGTTTTTGCGTTCGGTTTGGCTGGGCTGCTCATAGCTAGAGCGGCAAGCACGCCATCTCTCGGGACAGCGGCAACTTATGGTGTTCTTGCCAGTACCTACACCAATACGACGGCGGGGACCACGGTTAATGGAGATATTGGATTCACTACTGGACCGGCAGTTACTCCCTTAGGTGTGCATACCAATTACGGATCTGGCGCCCCTTACGCAACAGCTGGCACGGATCAGGGCAGTGCCTTATCTGCTCTGGCTTCCCAGCCATGCACGTTCACTTTTGCGTCCGGAGCAATTAATCTCTCTACTGACACCACTCACGGTCCAGCTGGGATTTATACGCCTGGAGTGTATTGTACAACAGGCGCTGCATCCATCGGAACAGCGGGAATTACTCTCTCCGGTGGGGGGACGTATATCTTCAGAGTAGATGGTGCACTTACTACGGTAGCTAATTCTGTAGTCACGTTAGCCGGTGGTGCAGCAGCTTGTGATGTATTTTGGACTCCAGCCGCGGCCACCACGCTTGGTGCCAATTCCACTTTTGTGGGAACTAACATTGATGCCGCAGGTATTACTATTGGTAGTACCGTAGCGTGGACGGGAAGAGCGTTGGCATTCGGCGGAACGGTCACATCTGATGCCGATACTATTACAGTGCCGGCGTGTGCGGCCCCCACTCCGACTCCGACTCCCACGCCTACTCCCACGCCTACACCAACCCCTACGCCCACACCGACACCCAGTGTAGCCCCGACTCCTACTCCCAGCTTAACTCCTACTCCCACTCCTACGCTCAGCGTAACACCCACGCCGACTCCTCTTGCTCCGACTATTACACCTGCGCCTAGCGTATCGATTACGCCATCGTCTGCTCCAGCACTGCCGAATGCGGGAATTGCTCCTGATGAGAAAAATACAACCTGGAGTATTATTACGCTGGCTGGGATATTTGCGGTTGCGATCTTCTTCTACCTTGCTCGAAGAAAACAAATAATCTAGCTTAAGCATTGAGAAGTGTAAACAAACAAGAACCTCGCAAGGGCGAGGTTCTTGTAGTATAATCTCGTCAGAAGTTTATGCAGTTAAAAATATTATTAAGACGAATATTGTTTGTAGGCGGCGTTCTAGGGTTGCTATTCTCCTTGGCGCTGTCTTTCTATTTTCTTTTACAGAGCAGTTCGACACTACTTATTCAAAACACCACCGCTCTTTCAGTTACTGCTTTGACAGGAGAAGAGGCGAGCTTTGGTCTGCCTGCATCGACGGTAGGCAGGCCGGTGCGTCTTAAAATCCCAAAGATTGGAGTTGATTCTGTTGTAGAATATGTGGGGCTTACTTCTAATGGAGCAATGGATGTACCAAAAAGCCGAGACAATGTAGCATGGTTTGAGATCGGGCAGAGCCCTGGGGAGAATGGCAGTGCCGTCATTGCCGGACACTACGGACTGGAAAACAGGAAAACATCGGCGTTTGATAATTTACATAAATTACGCCAGGGCGATAGATTGTACATCGAAGACGACAAGGGGGTGGTCATTTCATTTGTGGTGCGCGAAAGCCGAAGGTATGACCCGAAAGCGGACGCCTCCGCTGTGTTTGGTTCAAGTGACGGGAAGTCGCACCTAAACCTTGTTACTTGCGAAGGAGATTGGAATGACGTTTCTGAAAGTTATACTAAAAGACTCGTGGTGTTTACGGATAAGGAAGAGTAGCTTCTGCGGAGAACGGGAGTCCTTCTCTTTCTATATTTTTCTACCAAAACCGCCCATAGGGCGGTTTTGGGTTATTCGGAGCGGATAACGGGAGTCGAAACCGTCTCTGGTCCTTTGCAAGGACCCATAATACCGATATACGATATCCGCGAATTATTCTTGATTATATGACAAAACGAGAATAAATCAAGAATAATATTTAAGCCAATTCGGCCTTGGTTAGCTCCAGCCATTTGAGCATCTTTTCTTTCAACTGACGACTGTGGACGTAAATAGTACAGATCCCAAAAGATTTTTGTTTAGTACGGGCTTTGTT
The DNA here is from genome assembly GCA_030647955.1 of bacterium. Lineage (GTDB taxonomy): Bacteria > Patescibacteriota > Minisyncoccia > 2-02-FULL-40-12 > IGHO2-12-FULL-4 > JAUSIQ01. The sequence goes on from JAUSIQ010000031.1 coordinate 50,914, forward strand.
CGATACAACCACAGATTTTCTAAAGAGAGGACTGGGTATGCCGGTCGCTTTGCTCCAGAGGTTCTTATGGACCGTTTCGGCTAAACCGGGGTAGAGGTAAAGCCGGCAAGAGATTTTGTCAGCCTTTACGGTTTTGGATAGAAAAGAAAAGAACAGTTTTGTCATATCAAAATCGTTGGAAGAAAAACGGACTACCGAACTCTCCGGGCTTAAATCGCCCTGGCTCCAGTAAAGAATGATGGCAGGCAAGAATAGGGGATTTTTCTGAAGGATCGTAAATTCTTCTTCGGCCTGGGTTTGGGCGGATTGTCGCCATGCCTGCCAGCGCTGGCGATTAACCGCGGCCATTTTTTTTATCTTTTGCGCGGCACCGACGCGAGAGGGAGTACTGAGGGAATCACGAACCAGTATCGACCAGGGCTGGTCTCTAAACCAACCACTCAGGGTGGCTTTGGGGATACCTAGTTTTTTAGTGATCTCCGCGTAGCTCTTACCTTGTTGACGTAAGGCCACGGCTTTTTCACGGTCATTTCGCATAGCTTTTTAGGCCAATGTTGATAACAATTACGAACTTAAGAATAATAGCTATCTTTCATTCTATTCTACTGTTCGGTTCGGGACAAGCGTTTTTGTGGATAGAGGTGGATAAGTAGTTTTAGTAAATAAAAACAAAGCCTTTTGGGCTTTGTTTTTATGTTGGTGCCGTGGGGGTGAATCGAACACCCGACGCCAGCCTCTTCAGGGCTGCGCTCTACCACTGAGCTACCACGGCTCTTTTATTCTCAATGCCTGTGGGCGGTATAGGATTCGAACCTATGACCCTTTTCACGTCAAGAAAATGCTCTACCACTGAGCTAACCGCCCTACACTAAAACTGTGCGCGGGAGAGGAGTTGAACCTCCATGCCCTTGCGGGCGCTACCACCTCAAGGTAGTGCGTCTGCCGTTTCGCCACCCGCGCTAGTATTTTCTCGGCTTTGTAGAGAGGCAGGCAAAAAGGAGAATTACTTCTCCTGAGATTCTACCACGTTGCTTTCTGTAGAAGAAGATTCTTCAACTGACAAGGTAATCTTTTTAGGCTGTTTGGTGCGAAGTTTCTTGCGAGTTTCTTTGGCGCTTTTTTCGCGAATGTAATAGAGTTTGGCGCGACGGATTTTGGATTTCTTTACTAGTTCAATTTTTTCCACGCCGGGCATGTGCAAAGGGAAGATACGCTCGACGCCGACGCCCAGAGTTACTTTACGGACGGTAATAGTGGCTCCGGCTTCGGAACCATGATTGCGGGCAATAACTAGGCCTTCGAAGATCTGGGTGCGAAACTTTTCGCCTTCCTTAATTTTGAGGTGAACGCGAACAGTATCTCCGGAAGCGATGTTTGGCAAGTCTTTATTAGAAGCCTTGATATTGAGATTGGTTAGAAAATTCGTCATTGGGATATAATAGATGAATTTAAGAAATCAGTCAATTCCCCGGGCGGATCAGCCTCTAAAACCATGCTTTGGCCGGAGGGCGCGTTAAATTCTAATTTTTGCGCGTGGAGAAATAAGCGGCCCAATTCTGGAGGGCAGACCAGGTTCTTTCCGCCGTATAATGGATCGCAAACGATGGAGTGGCCGATCGATTTAAGGTGAACGCGGATTTGGTGAGTACGGCCGGTGAGAGGGGAGACTTGTAATAAGGAGAAGTGAGGAAATTCTTGGATGACCTCATAATTAGTCACGGCGTTTCTTTCTTGGAGGTCACGTTTGCCTTTAATTTGGGTAGTCTGCTTTGTGCCTAATTTGCCCAAAGGAGCGTCGATGGTGCCGCTCTTTTCTTTGAGCTGACCGTGTACCAAAGCCAGATAGGTTTTTTTAATAGTGCGATTTTGGAATAATCCTTTGAAGTAAGAAAAGGCAGGTTGGTTTTTGGCGATAATGATTAAGCCAGAAGTGTCCTTATCTAAACGATGCACTAGTCCGGGGCGGAGAGGATCTTCACCGACATCTTTAATTTTTGGATATTTTTCCACGACCAAATCCGCCAAAGTTTGGTGGGGATCAAGAGGATGAGTTTTGTGTACCGAAATTCCCGCCGGTTTATTTAAAACGAGAATGTCGTTATCTTCGTAAACAATGTTTAGGTCCATGGTTTTAAAAATCCACGAGAGCGTGGATAGTTATGAAAGTAGACTAAATATATCTTGGTACTCGGAATCCATTAAGGTGCTTTCTATTTTATATCGCCATACTTTGAAGCCGAAGTCTCTCAAATCTTCCACTAGTTGGATGGTGCGGAGAACCAGCAAAGAACACTCCTGATCTCGACCGGTGCAAAATGAGTCAAAAGCGCTTCGCTGGGGTGTATCATCGGTGCGCTTTTTCATTAGTAAATCTGCTACCCGGAAGTCGTATCTGCGACACAAGGTTTTAAAAACTTCCAATCTTTCATCTACTACTGGCTCAATCGTAATGTGTGCCTCGAAGTAAAGGGACACTTCTGACATGGTCTCTCTCCTTTCTCCGTCTGTGGGCGCTACAGGAGTCGAACCTGTGACTTCTTCCGTGTAAAGGAAGCACTCTGGCCTCTGAGTTAAGCGCCCTTTCGACTATATATTAATGTAATGAGTACACCCGTAAAGTTAATCAAGAATCCGACAAAGATCGTAAAGTGGTTGCCGGTAAGTAATCCTTCGGGGGTTTCCAGGCCAATGTTTAAGTGATGCAGAATGTCTAAAACCAAGCCGACTGCCTCGACCGCTGTACCGAATAGACTAATCTTGATTCCTTTTTGGAAGGTATTCATTTGTTTAATTGTTATTAAGCTTTTTTATCCAAGACCAAAAGCAAACTATTGCTTTTGGTGGGCGCGCTTGGATTCGGTTTCGCCTCTCGCCTCGCCAGGCGCTCGGCTCGGGCTAACCACCGCTTCGTGATTCCGCCTGCTGGCGAAATATCACTCCGGCGTTCTCATCCAAGACCAAAAGCAAACTATTGCTTTTGGTGGGCGCGCTTGGATTCGAACCAAGGACCGCCGAGGTATAAGCTCGGTGCTCTAACCGACTGAGCTACGCGCCCGATGCTTAATAATATAGTAGCGATCGCGTGGAAACAAGTCTTACGCTTTTAGTAAAGCGTAGAACTCTTTTTGTTCCAGGGTCTCTTTTTTAATAAGCTCTTGAGCGATGCGATGTAAGATGTCCATCTTTTTAGTGAGGACCGCTTTTGCCGAAGTCACGGCTTTGGTGATTAGTTTCTTGATTTCGTTATCGATTTTAAGAGCGATCTCTTCAGAATAGTTTTTTTGGCTGGATATTTCTTTGCCTAGAAAGACCATCTCTTCTTTCTCGCCAAAAGTAATTGGCCCCAGAAGATCAGACATACCATATTGCGTGATCATTTTGCGCGCAATGTCCGAAGCCACTTTTAAATCATTAGAAGCGCCGGTGGTCATATCTTTGAAGATAATTCTTTCGGCCGTATATCCGCCCAACAAGACCGCCAGCTCTGCTTCGAACTCGGCGCGTGATTTTAAGTGCTTGTCCTCGCTAGGTAATTTTAAAGTGTAACCGCCGGCTCGTCCGCGAGAGATAATCGAGATTTTGTGCACCGGATCGGAGTGGGGAAGAGAGGCGGCTACGAGAGCATGACCGGCTTCGTGATAAGCGGTAATTTCTTTTTCTTTTTTAGAGAGGGCGTGACTGCGGCGCTCCGGTCCCAAGATCACTTTTTCGATAGATAATAGAAGGTTGTCCTGATTGATGGTGGTTTGGTTTAATCGAGCGGCTAAAATAGCTGCTTCGTTAATAAGGTTGGCCAAATCCGCTCCGGAAAATCCGGAAGTTCTTTCGGCGACCACGCGTAGATTAATGTCTTTGGCTTGAGGCTTGTCCTGAATATGCAATTGCAGAATCTTCTCGCGATCGTTCAAAGAGGGATCGTCGAGAATTATGCGGCGATCAAAACGGCCGGGGCGTAACAAAGCGGGGTCTAGGATATCAGGACGGTTGGTGGCAGCCATGACGATGGTGGCGGCATCCGTATCAAAGCCATCCATTTCCACTAGAATCTGGTTTAAAGTCTGTTCTCTTTCGTCATGCCCGCCACCTAAACCGGCGCCACGGTGACGACCGACGGCATCGATTTCGTCAATGAAGATAATCGAAGGAGAGGTCTTTTTGGCTAACTCGAAAGTGTCACGGACGCGATTAGCGCCGACACCGACAAACATTTCTACGAACTCCGAACCAGAGACGAAATAGAAAGGAACTTCCGCTTCGTTCGCGACGGCTTTGGCCAACAAAGTTTTTCCGGTTCCGGGGGGACCAATGAGTAAAATACCACGCGGAATCTTTGCTCCCAGTTTGTGAAACTTTTTAGGATCTTTCAGGAATTCCACGACTTCTTCAATCTCCTGTTTGGATTCCTCTAGTCCAGCCACATCTTTAAAAGTTACTTTTTTCTTACCATTATTTCCGGCTAATTTCGCGCGGGATTTTCCAAAACTAAAGGCCTGCATTGAACCCTGTTTGGCTTGGCGAAACATAAACCAGAAAATCAGAACGAAAAATAGAAAAGGAGCGAGGATTGGTAGAATACCTACGAGGAGTGAACCCCAGCCGTTGTCGTCTTGGATTGCTACTCGAATAGTATTGAGCTTTTCTGGGTTAGCACCAAGATTGATCAGGGTTTCCAAGGCAGAAACGCCGGGTTCTTTTTTGGCTTCAAAAGCCGCGTTCTCGGTTTTAATTTCGAGCATGTCTCCTTTGACCAAGATTTCTTTGGCTTCACCGCTGTTAACTTTTTCTACTACTTGAGAGAGCGGGATGTCACTGGGATTAGACATGGGCTGGCCAACAAAAGTCAGTAGGCCGGAAAGCCCCAGTAAAATCACAAAGACGATGAGAATATATTTGAATAAAGAATTCATACATAACAATTTAACACGGAATCCGAAAACTAGCAAGAGGCCAGTTGAACAAAAAAATGAAGAGAATTGATTGGTAAATATATAAATGAATGGATGGGAAAAAGATAAAATTGCGGTAAAAAAAGCCCCGCTGCGACGGGGCCCTGGGGAAAGAACAATTACTCGATTAGTTTAACTGTGTCTACGGTACCAGTTCGATGCATCTCTATGAAGCGCCCAGACAATGCTCGTAGTGCGGAGATAACCCGGACTTTTTTTTGCTGCCAATGAGCAAAGGTGGCCAGTCCGGAGAAATCGGCGTCGCCGGAGATGATCACGATGTCGGTGATATCGCTGTGTTGAATGATATCCCGAGCTAAACTCTCGAGCTTATTGTCCACGGAGTCGTGATCCTTGGTAACTGCACCAGCGACTTGGCGAGGACAGACCACCGGGAAAAAATGGTGGATGTGAGACAGTTGCATGATGGGGGCGAGAGCGATGTAGTGAGTGGGGATAAAAACAAAAGCAAAGACAATCTTGCCTTCTTGAAGGATGGGATCGAGCAGCCATGAGAAGTTTTCTAGCCTCTCTCGAGACCCTTTTTTTAGATGTAATTCGAGATTGCGATAATCCATGAATATCGCAAAGGTTCTTTGTTTTGGCTCGGGAATTGCCGGTACGGCCGGCGCCTTTCTTTTAATGAACGGTGGGGTGATTTTTTTAAAAAACTTGAGGAAACGAGATGTTTTGATCTTATGATCCGTGCCCGGTGTAATCTGGGCTGGATCATTGAGGCTTATATTCATGGCCTATCTCCTAGGAACACTAGTAGGCATGAGCCCACTAGAATTCAGTATACCGCACAAGATTGACAGAGTCAATAGAAAGTTATATACTATAAGCAATTAGTAACTTCAAAACTCAATACAAGAAAGGAAGAAGGTAAGTATGAGAGCTATGCCTATAGTAGTTCCGCCCAGTCTTTTGCTATCTACTAGCAGGAGAATGGAGAAGCTTAAGCCTAAAGCGATAACCGTTCGGCTGGTCGTCATAGAAGACGATCAGGTGTTACTTGTCCATGAGAAAGGGGATCAATTTAGCTCTAAACCGGCCGGCTGGGGATTGCCCGGTGGCGGGCTCGACGGAAAGAACGCCGAGGAGCTGGTCATGTCCATCAGAAGATTCCTTCCGATTCAATCCCGGGTACCGCCAGAGCAAGTAGAAGCAATGATGTTTACAATTTTAGACTTCACGACTGATATTGCTTTGGATGTTTTTCTGGTCGGTGTTAAAGAAGGGATTGAGGAGACGGGTTTGGTAATCCGTCCAGAAAAGAAACTATTTGAGATTCAGAACAGTCCCGAGCATACCATTGTTGTGGTGCGGGGGAATATTCTTGGAGGGACATTAAGCACAAGAAATACGGAAACTGATGATTGTCGTTGGTTTTCTCTGGAGACTCTGCCTCAAGGCCTATATGTTTCTCATGAAAGAATGATTAGAAGGACGATGAATATTTTAAGTTTGTCGTCGGGGACAAAATAGGAGAGGTTATGAGCAAGATGGTATTCACGGCGGCTGGCGGCGCTAACTTTATCGGTGCCAGTGCCTACGTACTCAAACTAGGAGATAGGCACATTTGTGTGGACTGGGGACAGAGTGTCTCCAAATCTGTGGAAGGGCCTCAATATGACGGCTCTCTAGATTATCTATTACTGACTCATGGTCATGCTGATCATATTGGTTTGGTCCCGGTAGCGTTAAGGCGTTGGCCTCACCTGAAGATCTTTGCTACGGCGGAGACCAAGGAGTTGGCCAAGATTGCCTGGAGTCAAACTATTTATCATTCTCTTCGAAAAGAAGCGCAAAATCGGCATCAACCCCTCTTCACAAGAGAGGAGGCCGAGATAGCCGAAAAAGCAATTGTGACGATTACGCCTGGAGAAACTATCAATTTGAGTGGAGACATTCAGGTTACCCCACTGCCAGCCGGGCACATTCTAGGAGCGGTTTCGTTTCTGGTCGAGTATCAGGACGAAACCTGTTTCTTTAGTGGAGACATCTGTTATCACGAAAGTTTTTTTGTTCCGGGAGCGCCCTTACATACATTGGATCGCTGTCGTCTTCTAGTTCGAGAGTCGGTGTATATTAATACAGACTTCGATGATCGAGAGAGTATCGTTCGAGACTTCGTTCAGTCCGCGGAAGCGGTGCTGAGGCGAGGAGGTCAGTTGTTGGTACCCGCTCTTTCTATTCATCGCACGCAAGAGATGTACGCGATAGCGGCGGAAGCGGGGCTGGGACCGGTCTATATCGACGGATCTCGTCAAGCGACAGAGGTCTATCGACAATTTGCTCCTCGTTGTGGAGAGGTTCTAGAAAATGTTCCTCGTTTTGAATCGCATGACGAAAGGAGGCGATTGATTCAAAGTAGGGAGCCGGCGATCATTATTGCTTCTTCGGGAATGGTGTATGAGAATACACTCTCCGCGACGTGGGCCGAGAATCTTATCTTCCGAGAGCAGAACGCCATTTTTACCGTTAACTATCAAGATCCCTGCGGGCAGGGACATAGGCTGGTTCATAGCGAAAAGGGAAAGTTTATTCCTTTTAACGGAGGTATTGTTAAGAGGATGTGCGAAATCCGTCACTTTCCACTTTCCGCCCACATGGACGGAACTGATGGACAAAAGATGGAAGAGAGGCTTAACCCTGACATTGTAGTTTACGCTCATGGCGAAAATGATCAGATCGAAACTTATCTGGAGGCAAATCCGAGTACGGTAAATCGAAAAAAGATCAAGGCAGAAGTAGGAAAGGAGATTGAACTATGACCACGACGAGAGGAGGAGAGATGAACGAACGGGTGTCCCTTGATAAGTTTCATTCACTTTTTGGTCGGGCGTTGAGTGTGGCGTTAGAGGGGACCTTCTATCCGGATCCCAAAGCCGGACCAATCGAGATTCCGGAAGAGTATGCAAAGTTGAGCTATGCAGAGCCAGTTCGCGGACAGGTGAGGTTCTATTATCCGGCGGTGGCTAGCGGAGATGTGAGATCCAAAGAGGAAGGTGTGATTACCTTTCTGCCTTGGTTCGATCGGTCCCTGGCCGCTTACCATCGGATACAGTTAAGAGTCCGGCCGTTTCAGCGAGGATCTCGACTGATGCCTCGGATAATGTTTGCCAGACTGGGAGAGGAGAAGGCTTTTACTCCGGAAGTAAAACCCGGGGCTGAGCAGACCTATCTCCAGCTGGACTTTTTCAGCATGAGGGAGGAGATGTTCTTGGACCTCTATGTGAGGGTCGAGGACGAAAAGGGCCCGGCCTACTTCGTGATCGAAGCCGATCCGAAGGAGAACACCCCCGAAAAGGTGACATTACGGGTGAGGAGGATCGACATAAAGGACGCCCCTACTCATCTAATCAATCTTCCTGTTGCTGCTTAAGGCAGTAGGATAGGAGGGTTGCACGCCCTGTCAATGGCCAGTATGGCATTGACAGGGCGTTTTAATTTTGCTATAATGGGGCAGTTACGGTGGGTAAGCAGAGGGAATTTCCCCTCGGCTTAAGAACCTTTACATATCAAAAAAAGAGAGCCTCTCACCGGCTCGCTTACAGGGCCGAAAGGCCTTACTTAGGAGAAGGAAAATGACAACGGTTGCGGATAGACTTGCGGCACTGGGGGTGCCCGACGGCGATGCATCCCAGAAGGAGCGAAGGGCGGGCAAGAAGGGACCGGTGGCGGTTCCGTCGAAGCCGGCGGCGTCTGCGACGAAGAGCAATCTGTTGGCGGACTTCGTCATCAAGCCGATCCCGAAGCTGCATCTTGTCAGGCCGGAAGAGCGGCAGGCGAGGATGGAGGGTCTCGAGGGTTTCAAAGCCCAGATCTCCTCCGTAATGACCGATCTCGTCACCTTCCTGCGGGGAGTGGCGAGGTTGACTCCCGAAGAGCAGGTTGCTTACCGGGAACCGGAGAATGAGGCGATCGGGCAAATCGCTGACTACCTCAATAGGCCGGCGCCAGCCGGAGTGGTCGCGTTAGTGGCCTACGCCGATGCGATGGTCATGACTTGTCCCGACGTCAAGCCGATGGTCGTTCGGACCGTCGAAGAGCTGGAGCGAGTCCGTTTCATCAAGCAGGTCTCGTCTGGACGAAAGGAGGCGATCCGAGTCTTCGACAATTCGTTCGTCATCATGGAGGACATCGAGAGGGTCGACGGAGCCACGAGGGTTCTGGAGGCTCTCGGAGCTTTGGTCGGCCGCACAGTGGCGGCCGGTCGACAGTTCTTCCAGGAGTCCATGGAGAAGCTCCATGCGGCAGAGGGGAACCCCTTAGTCAGCGACGAGATCGAGACCGGCCTCAACGGGAGAAGGATTCTCACGGTTCCGGATCAGGACATCACTGTCCGGGGTGAGGCCCGGCACTATCGCGGCGGTCCGCTTCTGGTGGAGGTCGTTGACGGGTACGTGTCCGTCATCGGCGGCGCCGGAGTCATGCGTCGGATGGCCGAGAAGTTCGCGGGGCTTTCGTTTCCCGTCGAGCAGCTCGGCAAGGAGCGCTTCGATCTCGGGCAAGGATTATCCGAGGAGGAGCGCAAGGTGATGTTCCTCATGCATCGTCTCCTACGCCTTGGCATCGCCGAGGCCCGCAAGGAGGAGGAGAGGCAGGTCTACTCCGCCCGCAAAGAGGCGGAGCGCGAAGAGGCGAAGGAGAAGTTTCGGATGACGGTGGAGGCGGATCGCGAGACCATAAAGGCTCGCGCGAAGCTGACGCCGACCGAAGGTCTCATCGCCAAGGCTCACGGGCTGTTCGCAATGGAGCGCTGGGGCTCCAAGTTCGACCGGAGGACCGGTCGAAAGGACAGCACCGGCAAGCCCATCACAGAACCGGTCTGGTACCCCATGGCGCTCATGGAGAGGAACGCCGAGGAGCAGATTCGGGTGGCTTACGCACCCGATCGGCTCAAAGGCTTCTTCGCCCCGTTCACCCAGTTCGCTGATCCGGGGGAGGACTACGGTAACCTCGGTGTTCTCGGGGTCCTGCTTCGGCGGGAGACCCAGAAGGCCGAGGCGGAAGCCTCCGGCGACGAGCGTGTCGTCGCCAAGGAGACGGCGGCAAGGGTCAAGAAGGCGGCCGAGGAAGCTCGGGCCGCCAAGCAGGTCGAGGACGCTCGTGTCCTCGCCGCCCAGCTTCTCGCCGGGTCTGGCGAAGAGCTGACGGAGTCCGATACGGTTCCCATGGTCCCCGCTGCGGGCGACAAGCCCGTGGAGACCAGGGGGGCCAAGAGGCCCGCAGCGGAGCGGCGAAAGGGTTCGCGCTCGAAGGCAGCCTAGTCTAGGCTGCCAGTTCACCGGCCCCACACCAATGATGACGCGAGTTGTCATCGGAGGTGTGGGGCCTTTTTAATACAAAAAAATCAGCTATGCAGCTGATTTTTTTAGTAGTTCTTGAACCTCTTTCTTACTCTTCTGTCTACTGTAAGCTTTCTTAGGTTTATGGACCTGCTCGGGTTTTAGTTTAAAAGCGTGGATGCGAGGCTTGAGAGATTTTTTAGCCATCTTTTTATTCTTTTTCTCCCTGAAGAGTGAGCATCATTTTGTGCTCTTTAGAGTCGATGCTGACGATGGCGACAGTGAGAGGATCTCCAGGTTTAAAGCGGGTTTCTTTCTTGCCGGCCAATTCGGAGTTGGGGACGAGTCCCATTACTTCGTTATTTACCCCATCAAATTTCGCCTTTGGCGTACCGGCTCGGCCGGATTTGACGGGGTTAATTTTTACCAATAATCCGTAAGCGGTAACTTTAGCCACTTCGCCTTCGATAGTTTGTCCGACGGTTAATTTCTCTTCAATCTTTTCCCAAGGGTCCGGGCGGAGGGCTTTGAGAGAGAGGGAAACTTTTCCGGCATCAATGCTGATGATTTTGGCGGAAACTTCTTCGCTTACTTTCAAGTAGTCGCGAGGATTTTCTACAATCTTCCAATCAATTTCGGAAATATGGATGAGGCCTTCAATATTATCGCTGATTTTTACAAAGGCGCCAAAGTCAGTGATATCAGTGACCGTTCCAGTAATCACTTCGCCGAGAGTGAACTTCTCCAGTTCTTTTTTGACTTGGTCGTTGAGGATAGCGCGCTCGGAAACAATGAGTTTGTTCTCTTCTTCAGAGAAATCGAGAATTTTTACATTAAAAATTTGTCCGCGGAATTTCTGTAAAGCCTGTACGATTTTAGTGGTGTCGCCGCCTTCTATTTTCGGGTAGTGGTCCATAGAGAGCTGGGAGAGGGGAAGGAAGCCTTGAATGCCGTTGATCTCCACGATCAAACCGCCCTTGTTGATATTAATAATAGTGGTGGCAATTACTTCGCCCTTGTCCTTTCTTTCTTTAATGTCTTCCCAGGTGGTGGTCATTTGAGCTTGCTTTAAGGAAAGCTCGCGGTAACCGTCGTCGTTTTCTACTTCTAATAAGACCACGGAAATCGAGTCTCCCTTTTTCAAGTTCTTGATGAGGTTGGGATTATCGTAAAATTCAGAGGGGTAAATAATTCCCGTACCCAAAGTACCTAAGTTGACCAAGATATTGCTCTTGCTGATCGAGATAACATCACCCATTAAAACTTCGCCCTTCTTGGGAAGGCCGAGCTCATATTGAGCAAGGATGTCTTTCATGGAGTTTAGCTCCGTGGAAGTGTTACTGGCGTTGATTACCGTATTCATCCCGTTTAGAGATAACCTATCCTTATATATAGTTATGCTTTGTAATATAAAAGGGTTACTTGACTCAAGATAATCCCATCAGTTCACGGATCCGCATATGGATCCTATCTCTAACGGGAATCATAATGATGTGAAGTATCCTACAGTATATTAGGAAGAATTGCAATATAGGGCTTTTTGGGCCTTGGTGGGATATTGAAATTTAAACGCAATTTGCTAGAATATAGACATGATTTTAACTTGGATAGGACATAGCTGTTTTCGACTGGAAGGGAAAGATGTTTCGTTATTAATCGACCCTTTTTCCAAAGAGATCGGCCTAAAACCACCCCGCATTAAAGATAACCTGGTGTTATTGACTCACCGGCATTATGATCATGCCAGTATTGATGACGTAGATAGTGAGACGATGGTCATTGATGGTCCGGGGGAGTACGAGTCCCACGGAGTGTATGTGCACGGCATTTCTTCTTTCCATGATAATTCCGGAGGGACGGAGCGTGGTTTGAACACCATCTATGTGATAAAGTTAGAGGAGGTTACGATTTGTCATCTAGGAGATCTCGGTCAAGAAAAGCTCGATGAACAGCAGTTGGAGTTGATCGGCAACATCGATGTGCTATTAATTCCGGTAGGTGGCAAGTACACAATTGATTACAAGCAGGCCGTGGCAGTGGTAGGACAAATTGAGCCAAAGGTTATTGTCCCTATGCATCACAAATTACCAGATTTGAAAATTGAGGGACTAGACGGGGTAGAAAAGTTCTTAAAAGAAATGGGGCTCACCCCGGAGAAGTTGGATAAATTGAAAGTCACACCTAAAACTCTTCCCCAAGAAGAAATTAAATTAGTAACATTGAGTTTGTAAAGTTCGTAAAGTTTTTCAAGTTCGTAAAGTACAGAGCTTGAGCAACTTTATAACTTTATAACTTTATAACTTTATAAACTTATTAACTGAAATTCGTCGACAGCCGGAACACATTCGTCATATTATGATGTGGCTTTGTGTGGTGATTGTCTTCTCCTTAATTAGTTTTGTGTGGTTCAAGTCTACGCAGGCGAAGTTTGTGGCGATGCTTCATCCGGAAGAGGCGAAGCAGTTGGCGGAACAGCGCAATCTTGCGGAAAGCAATCAGGATTCGCCCTTGGCGGGCTTGCGTAGCTCCTTTGCGCTTTTGCGCGCTAGCTTAGGAGAGTTGTTAAGAGGGGAGAGTACGGACTTAACCCGGGACGCGGAGAAGCCGCAGCCCAAAGAAGATGACGCTCCTTCTCAGGAGTTGCCGTTGTCGCCCGATAAGACCAATTAAATATATAGATGGCTAAAGAAGAAAAAAAATTAGAAACTGCTCCCACTGCAGATCGAGTTCAGGCTCGGGAAATTATTGAAGAAATGCAGGAGTCATATTTGGATTACGCCATGAGCGTTATTGTGGCGCGCGCTTTGCCTGATGTCCGTGATGGCCTAAAACCGGTGCATCGCCGTATTTTATACGCCATGCATGAGATGGGTTTGCGCCACAATACCAAATTCGTAAAGTCTGCCCGCGTTACCGGTACGGTCATGGGTAATTATCATCCCCACGGTAACGCGGCGATTTATGATTCGATGGTGCGTATGGCACAGGACTTTTCTTTGCGCTACCCCTTAGTAGATGGACAGGGTAACTTTGGCAGTATGGATGACGATCCTGCCGCTGCGGAACGTTACACCGAGGCGCGTCTCTCAAAATTATCCGAAGAAATTCTTCGGGATATCGAAAAAGAGACGGTGGATTACACCGATAACTACGACGGCAGTCGCAAAGAGCCATCGGTTTTGCCATCCGTAGTCCCCAATCTGTTAATAAATGGCTCCATGGGTATCGCTGTCGGTATGGCTACCAACATTCCTCCACACAATCTTTCAGAAGTCTTAGATGGTTTGGTACATCTTATAGAGCACAAAGATGCCGACGTTAAGGAACTGGCCGAATTTGTGAAGGGTCCGGATTTCCCAACCGGGGGAGTGATCTACAACGAAAAAGATATCCTCAATGCTTATGCTACCGGTAAAGGCCCGATTATTATTCGCGCCAAGGCTGATATTGTCGAAGGTAAAAAATTTTTCCAAATCATTATCACCGAGGTTCCATATCAGGTGAACAAGGCCGAGTTGATTAAGAAGATCGCGGAATTGGCCACGGGCAAAGAGAAGAAGATCGATGGCATCAAAGATGTTCGCGATGAATCCGATAAAGATGGAGTGCGTATTGCCGTGGATCTTAAACAAGACTCTTTCCCCAAGAAAATACTGAATCAACTTTTTAAATACACCGAACTGCAGAAAACTTTTCATGTAAACATGCTGGCTTTAGTAGATGGCATTCAGCCGCAGATTTTGGGCTTGAAGGCGGTGCTGGAGAAGTTTATCGATCACCGTCGCATTGTGGTCACGCGTCGTGCGCAACACGATCTGCGCAAGGCCAAAGATCGCGCTCATATTTTAGAAGGTTTGAAAAAAGCGCTCGACCATATCGACGCCATCATTAAATTGATTCGGGCTTCTGCTTCGCAAGACGAAGCTCTGAAAAATTTAATGAAAAAGTTTGACTTTACGCAGTTACAGGCCACCGCTATTTTGGAAATGAAGCTGCGCGCTTTGGCCGGATTGGAGCGCAAAAAAGTAGAAGACGAACTTAAAGAAAAGAAGGCTCTCATTGCTTATCTGGAAGATTTGTTAGCCAGCCCCAAGAAAATCTTGGCGGTAGTTAAAGATGAATTTACGCAGTTAAAAGAAAAATATGGCGATGAGCGTCGCACCAAGATTATTAAATCGGCTTTGCGCGAAATTGGCGAAGAGGAGTTGATGCCGGAAGAAGACAGTCTGTTCATGGTGACCAAGAGCGGTTATCTCAAGCGCATGGCTCCTGAGGGCTTGCGAATTCAAAAGCGCGGGGGCAAGGGTTTGATTGGTATGGAAACAAAAGAAGAAGATATTGTCAGTCAGTTCTTTATGGCTAATACCCACGATACGATTCTATTCTTTACCAACACCGGTAAAGCTTTCCGCACCAAAGGATACGAGGTTCCGGAATCGAGCCGCACCTCCAAGGGCAAGGCGATCGTCAATTTCTTGAATATCTCTCAGAGTGAAACGGTTACGGCGGTGGTGCCTGTACCTAAAGAGCAAAAAGGCATGTATCTTTTCATGGCTACTAAGCACGGAGTGGTAAAGAAGGTGGACATGAGTGATTTTGAAAATATTCGTACCAACGGCTTAATTTCGGTTAAATTAAAAGGCGATGACGAACTCAAGTGGGTACGAGCCACTTCCGGCAAAGACGAGATCATGATGATTTCCTCTGATGGCAACTCTATTCGCTTCCAAGAAAAAGATGTGCGTCCGATGGGCCGAGCGGCCGCAGGTGTAATTGGTATGCGCCTGGAAAAAGATGCCAAGATTGTAGGTATGGAAGTGGTCTCGGCGGATATTCCCGAAAAAGATTTCAAACTTTTAGTGGTAATGGAAAAAGGTTACGGCAAGCGCACCGAATTGCGTTACTACAAAGTCCAGCATCGCGGCGGACGAGGAATTATGACCGCTAGCCTCACTGCTAAAACCGGTCAAATTATCTCCGCGCATTTAGTCACTCCGGAAGATAAAGAAATTATCGCGGTCTCTGAAAAAGGGCAAGTAATTAGAACTGATCTGGCTAGTATCTCTGTCCTCGGTCGCGCTACCCAAGGGGTTCGCGTGATGAGACTCGCTCCCGGCGACTCCCTGGCCTCCGTTGTTCTCGTTTGACAATATAGAAAAACTTCTTTATAATCTAAAAAGTCTTTAATTATCGAGGAGTATAAAATGAATCCTTTTTCGATAGTGGGCTGGGCGACAGCTGCTTTAACAATTCCTTTTCTTTGGATTCTTTCCTCTTCTCAACCTAAAGAAGAAAAACGATGGGCAATCAAGGTGATGTGGTTTTTATGTGGTTTAGTGCATAGTATCTTGAATATGTATTTTGCTCTTCATCCTGAGATGATAGGACCATCACACCCTCTGGGATTTTTCTTTACAATGTACATGATGGCATCTTGCGCGGCATCTTGCGTGCTTTCAATAAATGTACTTGGGAAGTTGGGAAGAATGTTAATAAAATTTATCGATTGGCTGCAGGTGCAATATGAAGAGCGTGGAAAGCGTGGATTTTGGAGAAGGAGGGGTAGGTTAGATACTTTGGAAAGCCTTCGTCTTTTTGAAGATGAATATGCCAAGAAAAAAATAGATGCCCTGACTGTATTACTTCAAGATAGAGATCGAGGCATCGAGCATATTCGGCAACTGTTGCGGAAACTGAACAACGCTTTGCAAGATATTCCGCAGGGCATACTCAGCAAGCCTCGTTATCAAAAGATGGCAGTCTCTTGGCAAGAGAAGCTACAAAAAAAGACAGACGACAGAGAAGGTCTAAATCAGGCTATTCAGAAAGCTGGAGAAGAAAAGAGACGACTTGGGTCTATCATAAATATACTGGTAGTGTTAGAAGAAGCCAATCGAAGCGAAGACCTCCGAGACGATGAGGAAGAAATAAGAACTTCCATAGCACAGGCCGAGATTGCGGTCCAGGCCATTTCCTCCCTTTACGATCAGTTTTTTAAGGAGGAGCAAAAATCCTTGGCACAATTGGGCGGCTATGAAGAGGATGTTGCGGCGGTGCAGTCTGCTATGCGGGAAAGCCTGAGAGATCAGCTTGCCCAAGAGGAAAGATCGGCACCTTCCTTAGCCTTAAAGCAAGGATCTTAATCGTAGCAAACCGTGTTGTTTACAACGCGGTTTTTTTAATTCTTGGTGAGGTGGTAAGATTAAGGTGTTGAATCCCACACAAAATAGCCCTAACGGGTCCGGGAGTCACTATTAAATTAATAACCATAGCTTAATGCGTATTTTCGCTTAGAGTAAAATTACGCAAAAGCTATTTTGTACGGGATGAACGCCATGACTAGTGTAATTAATCCAAGCTCCGCCGGGCCCTTGCCGGGTGGGGCAGGTTTTATCAATCCCGAACAGATCGTGGAAAGTTTTGGTTTGAAGGAAGGGATAAATGTGGCGGATTTTGGATCGGGATCGGGACATTTTACTTTGTTGATAGCGAAAAAAGTAGGACCAAACGGGACGGTGACCGCATTGGATATTCTAGAAAGCACCCTAGAGGTGATTCGTTCCAAGGCGGCTGCTAATGGTTTGGCCAATTTACAAACCGTTCGGGCGGATCTGGAAGTGTTTGGCAGTTCGGGATTACCTGATAATTCTCAGAACTTGGTCTTGATTGCTAATATTCTTTTTCAGTCCAATAAAAAAGCAGAGATTATCAAGGAAGCCCAGAGAATTATAGTGAATGGCGGCAGTCTGGTGATTATTGAATGGAAGAAAGAAACCATTGGGTTGGGGCCAGCCATGGAGTCGCGCAGTACTCCGGAAGAATTAAAATCCATTGTGCAAGGATTAGGCCTGAACTTTACGCAAGATATTGAAGCAGGGGCTTTTCACTTCGGACTAATGTTTAAAAAATAGAAATAAATGTTAAATTTTTCACAAAATAGATTGTTTATTATCGCCGGCGCTTTCATTGTGGCGGTATTCATTTTGATCACAATTGTATTTCTAAGCAGAGGATTTGGTCCTGCCGATTCCGGACCTCTTAAAGAGCTCAAATTTTGGGGTGTTTTTGACGACACGAATGATTTCCGCTCTACTTTAAATACATTTCAGCAGCGTTATCCGCGCATCCGTATTAGCTATCAGCAGTTTAATTACGAGGACTACGAAAAAGAATTAATCGAGGCTTTTGCCGCTGGCCGAGGGCCGGATATTTGGATGATCCAAAATACCTGGCTTCCAAAACAGCAAGAAAAGATTACTCCTTTGCCACAACAAAAGTTACCCGGCCAAGAAAAACCGTTATTCACTCTCCGAGATTTTCGAGACCAGTTTGTGGATGTAGCGGAGAAAGACCTGGTGGTTCAAGAGCAGATCTATGGTTTGCCGTTATATGTAGATACCCTGGCCCTTTATTACAACAAAGACATTTTTAATTCGGTGGGAATTGCCAGTCCGCCGGAAACTTGGGAGGAGTTTAATGGGGCTGTGGAAAAGATCGCCACTATTGGGGAGAACGAAGCTATTATTCGAGCGGGGGCGGCCATTGGTACGGCCAAGAATATTAACCGCTCGACCGATATTCTCTCGCTCTTGATGATGCAAAGCGGAGTACCCATGTCTGATCCGGAAAGTGGGGCGGCGGATTTTTTGAAAGAGGTTAATGGTAGAAATCCCGGCCAGACGGCTTTGGAGTATTACACTGATTTTGCCAACCCCACTAAACGGGTTTATACCTGGAACAGTTCAGCGTTTTACTCAATCGATGCGTTCCAGCAGGGAGCGGCAGCGATGATGTTTAATTACGCTCACCAGATTGAAGTTCTAAAAGCGAGAGCTCCGCGGCTTAACTTTGGGGTAGCGCCTATGCCGCAATTAAATCTGGATCGTCCCGTGAATTACGCTAATTATTGGGCCGCTACGGTTTCCAAATTCTCCGCTTCGCCAGTGGAGGCTTGGCAGTTTGCAACTTATCTTACTTCTTTTGAGGGCGCTATCCCTTATCTAAACAGCACCGAGCATCCTACGGCGCGGCGTGATTTGATTGATCAGCAAAAGGAGGATCTGACTATTGGGGTATTTGTGAAGCAGGTGCTAACAGCGGATTCTTGGTATCAGGTGGACAGTGCCGCTATCGAAAATATTTTAGCGACCATGATCGAGGATGTAAATTTTAGGCGGCGATCTATCGTCGAAGCGCTCAACGCCGCCGAAAGCCAGATTAATGTCTTGGTACAAAGAAGATAAGGAGAGTGTCTATCGCACATAATTTTTCAACATGAAGGTAAAAAGAGTGGCCATAGTTGCAATAGTGATGGTGACTGTCTTTTTTTGGGCTGGGTCAGCTTTGGCTTTAGATCCTCTTGTGCCCTGCGGCCGGACGGATGATCCTGGCACTACGGACGTTAACGAAGAAACTGCCCCCTGTCAGACTTGTGACATTATTATCCTGGCTAAAAATGTCAGTGATTTTATTTTGTTCTATCTTGTTCCGGCCTTGGCTACCTTGTTCTTTTTATATGCCGGGTTTCGTATCTTATTGGGCGGGGGTATACCCAGTCAGGTGCAAAAAGGACAAGATCTTTTCAGGACCACCGTTTATGGATTAATGATTATGTTCCTGGCTTGGCTGATCGTGAATACCACCTTAAGGACAGTGGCCGGGGTAGATAATATTGCCGAAGATTGGTGGAAGTTGGAATGTCGCGAACCGGAGATTCCGGATAATCCTAAAGACACAGGCGAAACTGGCGGAGTTCTGACAATCTCTAATACGGACTACTTAGTGGTTAGTGGTAATGAGGCAGTTATTACCTGGGAGACGAATAAGCCAGCTACTTCGCAGGTTAATCAAGGGTCAGCGCTTACTACTTTAGATCAAGAGAAAAGGACTACCCATGCTGTGACGATTTCGGGACTTGATCCCAATAAAGAGTATCGCATGACCGCTATTTCTGTGGACGATACTGGCTTTGAGGCCAGGTCTAGCTTAATTGTATTCAAGACTGGAGATGGTGAGGCGGGTAATAAATTAGAATTTGTTACGGACTACGTTTTGCCGGATGCCGTCAAAGATAAGGATTATAGTTTGCAGTTGGAGATAAAGGGCGGTACCGCTCCTTACAACTTTTCGCTTGATCAAGGAGCGACATTGCCAGAAGGATTAGTAATGGACAGCAAAGGTAAGATCACCGGAAAGCCCAAGAATCTTAGTACCGGACTTCCTTTTATTGTAAAAGTCAAAGATGGTACTAGTCCGGAACAGGTGGCTACGAGGAGATTTGAACTTAAAATTGTGGCTACGGCTTCAACAACAATGATCTCTGCCGTGACCAACACTGTTCCAAATTTTTCGGGGACCACTATTACCTGGGCAACCGATAAGCCGGCTACTTCTCAAGTGAAATTTGGGACCACTTCTTCTTTGGGGTCATCCACCGCACTGAATAGTACTCAAACAAATTTACACAGCGTGACTTTGACCGGTTTAGTTTCTGATACAACTTATCATTACCGAGTCTACTCTCGCGTGACCGGATTTGAAGCGGAGTCCAGTGACTATACTTTCAAAACCGCTGTGGGGGGCACAGCCCCACTGGCGGTTAGCACCGGATCATTGGCGGATGCGGTGGCTGGTCAGGATTATAGTCAAGCTATGCAGGCCACGGGCGGTAAGGTGCCTTACGCGTGGTCTAAGTCGGGTAATTTTCCGTCGGGATTAACCTTGAATCAAACGACCGGTCAGATTACCGGGAAACCAACCGGAGCGGGGGATTATAGTTTTACGATTACCGTGCAAGATTCCACTGCACCCAACAAACTTTCTTCTTCTAAACCATATGCAATGCAAGTTACTGTGGCCGGAGATGCATTGGTGATTTCGGCAGTGCAGTCTAGTGGCGTTACCAGTACCACCGCCACGATCACTTGGACGACCGACAAATCCGCCGATTCGCAAGTTGAGTTCACCAACGTTACCACTGGAACAAAGCAATCGAGTGTTTTACAAACCGGGACGCGCACCAATCATTCCGTCTTTTTAACCGGCTTGGCTCCCAATACGGAGTACTCGGTTCAAGCTGTTTCGGTGGGCGCAACCGGTTTCAGGGCCGTTTCTTCTCCACCGATCAAATTTAAAACTAGTATTGGTTCAACGGCACCTTTGGCTATAACCACCACCACACTTCCAGACGGAACGGTGGGGCAGAATTATACACAAACGATACAGGCCACCGGAGGAGTTTCTCCTTATCTTTGGACGCAATTAAGCGGTACTTTTCCCGCCGGAGTGGCCATGAATAGTAGCGGACAAATTACCGGTAGGCCAACTACTTCCGGCACCTCCACTGTTACAGTAAAAGCGCGCGATAATTCCAATCCTCCCCAAGAGAAGACGCAAACTTTAAATCTAAAAGTTGTTAACAATACGGTTGCGGCCTGTATGTTTTCCGGGCTCAATTTATGTGAAGGCAAATCGCGACCAGGCGGATGCGGTGGATCAGTTTGTTCACAGTACAACGCCTCTATTGCTAAATATGCGTCCGGAGCGGCCACCGTGGCGTTGATTAAAGCTTTTATGGTTATCGAATCGGACTGTAATATAAAAGCAGGGACGGGTTCTTCTTATGGATTAATGCAGATCCAGCCTGCTACGGCTACTAGATTTAAGAGTCGCTGTAGCGTAACAGAAAATATTACCACTAGCTGGCTTACGGACCCAAAGAATGCCGATAAAAGCATTTGTATCGGCGTGGAGTATATTAAATCTATTGCGGCGGGAACTTGCGGGTCACAGCCTCGCAATATTTATGCGGGGTATAACGGAGGAGATGCGGGAGCGGCGGGAGCCTGTGCGGTAAGCCGTGACTGTGCTACCGAGAAAAGCTGCGATGGTGGCTCGGTACGAAGATGGGAGTGTCTTTACGATGATGCCGAACACAAGACCTGTAATGGTGGCAGTGATATTAATTCGGGGTATAATCAGACTAAACAGGGAGGTACCTACATTACTTATTGCGTAGCTCATCCTGGATTTTAAATGACAAACATAAAACAAAAAATTTTATTGGCTGTGGGCTTACTGTTTTTGCTTATTATCGGCGTCACGTTCTCTTCTGATGTCAACGAAGCTTCGGGGGATAGCGGATTTGTTTATTTGTTTCATCTTTATTACGATCAGGGCCAACTTTTCTCTGACCGAGATTTTCAATTTAAGTATGACTTGATAGCCGAAGAATATGTTGGTGTTAT
The DNA here is from genome assembly GCA_030647955.1 of bacterium. Classification (GTDB taxonomy): domain Bacteria; phylum Patescibacteriota; class Minisyncoccia; order 2-02-FULL-40-12; family IGHO2-12-FULL-4; genus JAUSIQ01. Next base: position 72,400 of record JAUSIQ010000031.1, read on the forward strand.
CGTAAATCCAGCGAGCGCCTATCAGGGAGAGGTAGTGATGATTGGTGGCAATAAGGTTCGTTTTCAATTTGATCCTTTAGGAAATGACGCCTCTCTAAAAAAGGGCAAGATCTCGGTTAAAGGGCCATATTCTCCTAATGCTGATTTAGTAAATTTCTACAGTCCTAGTGGAGAGAAACTTTTGACAGTTTCAGTTCGGGAATCTTCGGTTTGTAATGACAATAATATTTGCGATGCGGAGGTGGGGGAGGATTATAAAAATTGTCCGGCGGATTGCTTAGCGCCAACGCCCTCTGCTTCTACGCCGCTTGAAACTCTGCCAATAAAGATAGATTGGATACTTTATGCCTGGGGAGGTGGGGGCATAGCGGTTTTATTGCTAGTGCTATGGTTAATCAGGGTATGGCTAAAAAATAAAAACAAAAATGAGGCACCTCCGCCGCAAATTTAATTACGCGCTTGTGCTCGTGCTGATCGCCGCTAGTATTGGACTAGCACACTTGGCGTGGGGAGCAGAGGTAACTTTGACAGCAACTTATCAGAGCGGTTCGCTTAGCGGCCAAACTCCGGTAGGACAATTACAGCCTAATTCCACTGTCCGATTATCCGCTCAATTTAGCGGAGATCAAGCTGTGTGCACGGATTCTCTGGGCTATACCTTGTGGCGCGCTTTAGCTCATGCCAAAGACGGCGATGCCGATAATCGAGGTATCAGTAATTTAGAATACTTAATGAAAGGTCCGGCGGAGACGACTCCCGGAACAGCTAGTTTTAACTACGATTTTAATTCCGGGCCAGCTGGTCAGAAAAACGCCTTTTGGGCCGTCTTCTATTGTTGGAGTAATGGAGATAATCCTCAATCAGCCTTGGGAACGGCTCAACAATGGATTAGTAATACGTTTAGCCAGGATACGGAGGGTGGGCGCTGTAATTTATCTGTTCCGGTGTGGGGAGAAAGTTCTGGCGAAGCGGGGGATAGTGTGGAGATGCGCGTGACTGGAACACAAGCTTGTCAGGGCAGAGAGATTAAATTTGAGATTTGGCAATCCGGTTTAGCGGGACGCATGAAGGATGAGGTGGCGGCTCGATTCCCATCAAGTGGCAATGCCCCTTTCATAGTTAAAGCGAACTGGACGATTACGGCCGGAGACGACTATTATTTCAAAGCCCGGGTGCCGGATCCTAATGGTGCGATGGCTCGATCGGGTTCGTTGAGCGCCACGGATAGCGATGGGGATGGTGATGGGAATGGCGGTACGGCCAGTGCCACTTTAGAATTCAGGAATCCTTTGGGAGCCAAAGATTTACGGGAGTTGATCGATGCTATTTTGCGTTGGATTTTCTGGATTTCTATTCCGATAGCGGTAATTATGATCGTCTATGCCGGATTGCAGATGATGTTAGCGGGAGGAGATGCAGCAAAATTTGGTCACGGTAAGAAGATTTTACTGTGGGCGGTGATTGGTCTAGCGGTGATCTTTATCGGAGAAGGATTTATTGCTTTAATAAGGAGTATCTTGGCTTTAGGAAAATAAATACCCCTCGCTCAGTTAAATAAATGACTAATTTAAAAAAAATCATCTTAGGCGGGCTACTACTGGGCGTGGTCTTTGTTGCTTTTACTTTTTCGACCTCAAACGTGGAAGCGGCGCAAAAATTTGGACAAACCTGTACGGCTACTCAAGATTGCGAGGAGCCCTGGCTTTGTATAGAGGGTGTTTGTAAAAAATGCGCTACAGATAATGGCTGCAGCGTAGATCAAACCTGTCAGGCCGGAAAGTGCGTGGGAGGAAGTAGCTCTGATACTGCAGATGATAATCCTTTGGGAGATTTTCCAGGAGAGGATTTGAGTTTCGGGGATATTAATAGGATTGTGACGGGTTTTGCCTGTTGGCTGGAAAGGGTTGCTATAGGAGTGATGATTATCTTTTTGATTTTGGGTGGATTTCGGTTTATGACCGCGGGTAATGATCCCAAGGCTTTTACGGCGGCCGTGGGTAATTTAAAAACAGTGATGTGGGGAATATTGGTGATTTTTGGAGTATATGTGATAATCGCCACAGTGGCCAATGCTGTGGGGATAACTGATTTTTCCTTTATTCCATTGGTTTGTTAGAATAGTAATAGTTCATCCCGAACGAAGTCCGAAATCTTGTTTTGGCAGAAACCGGGGGTTTCTTACTTCGTACGGGATAAACATAAAACAGAAAGGAGGTGTTGGTTTGTGAATAAGATGAGAAAAATTGGAAAATGGGTGATTCCGGCGGCAACGATCTTGCTTCCTTTTGTGGCTATGGCCGCTTTGACTAATCCGACAGCGACATTGACCGGAAAGGCCATCACCCTAACAGAGATTGAGGACTTGATTACGGGAGCAGGGCGCTTTCTAATCACGATTTCTATAATCGTGGCGGTTATCTTTATTATCTATGGAGGTATTCGTTGGATTACGGCACGTGATAATGATGATGCGGTTGCTTCGGCTAAGAAGATTATTATGAATGGTATCATAGGCGCCATCATTATCTTAGGTGTAGGAGTTATCTTACAGACCTTGGCAGGAGTGATAACACGTGATTTCTTCGGCAACTATAAGTAGACTTACGGTTTACTTAGAGAATATAAAAGACAACCCCGCAATTGGCGGGGTTGTCTTTTAATCGGAAGTGTTTTCTGATATTATATGAAAGTTGAGCGGGTATGGCGAAATGGCAGACGCGCCAGCCTTAGGAGCTGGTGGCCGCAAGGCCGTGGAGGTTCAAATCCTCCTACCCGCACAAGCAATAATTTGTTATTATAATTTATGAACATGTCTAAAAAAAAGATATTTATCGTTGTCGGGATTTTAGTGTTGGGTTTTCTGGCACTGGCTATTTTCGGTCCCAAGGAAAAACCACCCGAAGATACATCTCTAAATCAGCCCAGTGTGCCCATAACAGTATCGAGCGCTATTGTTTGGCAGAAGTGCGTACCGAATGAAAAAACGCCTTGCGAGGTATGGGTAATGAATTCGGACGGGACAGGTGCAGTCAATCTCACTAATAATCCTGCATACGACGTTGATCCTCAATGGTCACCGGATCGGTCAAAGATTGTTTTCGCTTCAACGCGCGCAAATGGTAATCCCGATATCTATATCATGGATCCTGATGGTAGAAATGTAACACAACTCACAAAAGATCCAGGGTTTGAGACATATGCCTCTTTTTCACCTGACGGAAAGCAAATTGTCTTTTCTCGGGGCATAAAAGGCAAACTCCAGGTACATATTATGGATGTTGATGGTAAAAACGTCCGGCGTCTTACCGATAGCTCTGGCGAAGATGAGGAGCCGGTTTTTTCGCCAGATGGAACAAAAATATTATTTGACAGCGACCGAGAGGGCAAGTTTCAATTATATATTATGAATACGAATGGTACTGGAGAAGTTCGACTGACAAATAGTTCCGGCAATGATCGCTATCCTGCCTGGTCGCCTGATGGAAAAATGATCGCATTCGGCTCTGATCGGGATGGCAGTAACTTTGAAGTGTATACGATTAATGCTGACGGGACCGGCGCAAAAAGACTGACTAATAATAAAGATTTTCCGGATGCTGATCCAGTCTGGTCCCCTGATGGGAAGGTGATTATGTTCACCAGTGCCCGCGATAAGAATGCTGAAGTTTACACAATGAATGCCGACGGGTCAAATCAAAAAAACTTAACCCGCAATCCTGGAGCCTTTGAAGGAGGCGCTGATTGGTAGGTTTGTGGTTGACGTAAATTTATGGAAGAACTTAAGCCCAATCAAGGAAAAAATATCGAGATAGAAGTTGAGGGCAAGAGATATGCACGTTTTCCAGTGAGAACGCATGTTATTACCAAAGACGATAATATTTTAGCCGTGGTGGAAAAATATGCCCAACCTTATTTGCAGAAAGGAGATCAGCTTTTTATTAGCGAGAGGGTGGTGGCTATTAGCCAGGGAAGAGCTTATCCGATCAAAGACATTCATCCTTCCAAGCTGGCTAAGTTCTTGGTTAAATTTGTCAAAAAATCTCCCTATGGTATTGGTCTGGGTAGTCCTTGGACGATGGAGTTGGCTATCAGAGAGGCCGGAAAAATGAGAATTATTTTTGCTGCCGCTATATCAGCTATCACTAAACCTTTCGGGTGGCGTGGGGTTTTTTATAAAGTGGTGGGTAAGAATATTAATGCGATTGATGGACCTTGTGATTACACGCTGCCGCCATATAACGAGTATGCCAAGCTCGGTCCGCGTGATCCGCACAAAGTAGCGAGAGAAATTAAAAATAAATTCGGTTCAGAAACCGTTATTATTGATGCCAATGATTTAGGCGTGGAAGTTTTGGGACAATCTGATCGGAAGACCGATAAAGAAATCTATAAAAAGATATTTAAAGACAACCCCTTGGGTCAGGCGACAGAGCAAACCCCTCTTTGTATTGTTCGATTAGTTGAAAGTTCGTAAGGTTATAAAGTTTATCAAGTAAGATTTTTTAATTTTTCTACTTTATGAATCCCGAACGAAGTCCGAAATCTTATTTTAATCAGCAAGGAGTAAAATTGAAAATTCTGATTTTACATTTTATCCGAGCGAAATTAAAACTCTCTTTCGGCAGAAACCTAAGGTTTCTTACTTCGTACGGGATGAACTGTATAACCTGATGAACTACTGCAAGGGGTCTTTCTGCAAAGGAGAGGCAGGAGTGGGTCTATAGTTGGAGCTGAATCTATCTTTCTTACTCAGTTCATCTCCGTAGTATATTTTACGATCAAAGTAGGCTTTCATAGCGCCGTTGGCTTGTTGGTCATATTGAAAAGGACCATCAAGGACGACACGGCGATTATCCGAAGAGCCATAGATTTCAAAGGTAATTTTTTTACCAACAAGCTCGTTTTGAATTAATAAATAGCCGGGCGTATCGTTCTTGAAGCGCAGGTCAACGCTACCGGGATAGATGGTGGCATCAAAACCTTGGGGGCTATAGTAGCGAACGGCAAAAGAATGAGGACGTCTTTCGAGAATAGGTAATCCGGCATAAATAGCCGCTCGAAAAAGAGTGGTAGAGACCTGACAAAGTCCGCCCCCATATTCCAGCACTAGTTTATTGTCCTTGATGACCAGTTCGGGTTGATAACCTGTAGAGGCTACGATCTCTCCTAGCATATTATTGAAAGAAAATTCTGCTCCAGGTTTAACAAGTAATCCGTGAAATTTTTTAGCCCCCACTCGAATGTTGGTAATGCGACTGGTCGATGAACCGTCAAAATTAGATTCACCTTTTCCGAGGAGAGTGGTGATGCCCATGTTTTCGATCGCTTCGGCAGTAATAGTCGGCTTAATTTCGTCGATCACCAAAGGGATACTGAACTGTTCATTTGCTAAGCTAGCAGTTAAACGAGCGACGGTCTTTTCGAAATTAAGAGACGCTCCAGATTCAGAAAGAGAAAATTCCTTAATGCGCTGCTCATCGGCGGAGAATTCTAAACGAGCATTAACTGGTTCATGGTCAATCTCTTTGGCTAGAGAGGTCAGAATAGCAGAGAGTTTAGTGAGATCTAGGCGGCGTATTTCGCTTTGTGTGAATTGGCGATAGGTGGTGGTCGTCAGTTGGTCTAATGGGATCGACTTCTTTTGTTGGCCATCATTCCAGAGTAGTTCAAGCTGTTGAGATCCCGCTTTTGAAAGGGCAGAGAAGAGGGTACTAGCCCGGGCAGAGTGATTAATTTCAGAAGATCTGGTCTTCTGATTGATGTAAATCCATTGAATACCTAATAAGGAGACTTCTAATATCAAAAAGGCCACGATGATAATCGGTAGGGTGAGTTTATATTTAGATGCGCTAAGCCCGGAGAGAAGGGGAATCATGAGTCTAGTTAGTTGTATTACTCTACAACAATTTGTCCAAACAATCAACATGGCCTGACTAGTAAGCCAGGCCATGTTGATGTCCAAACCAATACACGATCATTAGATCAGTTTGGGCAATTTTATTGTAAGCAGTCCGTTTTTAATTACAGCTTTAGAGCGTTCGACATCAATTTCAGTGGGCAGAATAATGGAGCGAGAGAAAGGGCCCCAATAGAGCTCTCGGTGATCATAGGCATCGGGAGAAATTTTTTCCCCATTGTGACGAGCGCCACGAATAGTCACCATATCTTTGGCTAGGGCGATGTCGATGTCCGCACTGGCAGTACCAGCCACTGTCGATTGAATAATAACCTCGGTGGCAGTCTGATAGACATCCACGGTTAATTGGCCTTCCTCTGTAAATTTCTCTGTTTCGTTAGACATACCATAATTTTAAACCAGAAGCGCTCGACTAGCAAATTAACCATCAACAGCGATGAAATTAGCAGAACTTTCTGTAGAAATTATTAAGAAGTAGAAGAGTCTTGGATATGAGTTTCTAGTGTCCACATCGGAGGACGAGCGCTACGGTTACGGATTTTTCTAAAGAGAATGTGTACTAGAACTCCAAATACGGCTAGCCAGAGCCAGGAATAAAATAGTCCGTCCGGACCTTCCTCGAAAGAAAAAATCAGCACATTAAAAGTGAAGTGGAAGATGCTGGCTAATAACAAGCCCATGACGATTAGTTTTTTTTCATGATGATGATAAAACCAAGCTAAGGACAAAAAGTATCCAGAGAGTGCTCCGGCCAAGGCATGTAAAGGAGTGGCTCCTACGGAGCGCAAAGCCCAAAGCTGAATGGTGCTGTCTAAGCCGCCAGGAATAGACTTAAAAAGGATTAAAATGTTTTCGATAGCCGCAAAGCCTAGTGAAGCGGTGATCATGTAAATCATGGCGTCAACCGGTTCATCAAACTCTGGATTGTTAAGAATCATAAATCGGATAGCCATAAATTTTACGACTTCTTCCACCGCTGCCGCCCAGAGAAAGAAATGGAGAGAGTCAAAAGAAAATATTTGAGGGTAGAATTTTTGTCCCAATTCGACGAAGATCCATTGGAGGCCGACAGCCAGAGGGGACAAGATCATACCCATTAAAAAAGTGCGGGTGATGAGATACTTTGGTTCAGGATGTAAATCTCTTCGGATAAAAAAAGCCAGCCACACTAAGCTGGGTAAGAATCCTAATCCGACTAGGAGAGCAGAGTCCAAGTTTAAGAGCATATTTTATTATACCCTATATTCCAAACCTATTTTAGGGGCCACTCTTCAACAAGCAATAATTGCTTCTCGGGTAACGGCAAAAAGGAGTAGATTTCTTCTGTCACAAAGGGCATGAAGGGATGAAGCAATTTGATGGAGTTGATCAAGAGATAGGCTAAAGTATCTTTGGTTTCTTGATCATTTTTATCTTTGGTCTCCTCAATATATTTGTCGGCAATTTCATGCCACATAAAATGATAGAGAGTATCAGCGGCATCAGCAAAGGCGTAGTTTTCTATTTTGTCCGTAATCTCTTTAATCTTTTCATTCATCTGAATAGCCCAAGGGTTTTTCAGTTCCTCGGGGTCAATGTTTCTCCACTGATAATCTTTGCCGTTTTTCATCATGACATAGCGGGCGATATTCCAAACTTTGTTAGCAAATTTTTTACCCATCACCATGAGGTCTTCGCCAAAACGTAGATCTTGTAAGCCAGTAGCCTGGGAAGCCAAACCAAAGCGAAGAGCATCGGTGCCATATTTTCCGATTAGCTCCAGAGGATTTACGCCGGTACCCAAAGACTTAGACATGCGTTTGCCGTCTTTAGTTAAGACCGTGGCGTGAATCAGCATGTCTTTAAAAGGGGCTTTGCCCATAAATTCCATACCGGAAAAAATCATGCGAGTTTGCCATAGGAAAAGGATGCCTCGGTCAGAGGTAATAAAATCTGTGGGGTAAAATTCCGTCAGATCCTTCGAGTCTTTGTTAGGCCAGCCTAAAGTGGCAAAAGGCCACAGGGCAGAAGAGAACCAGGTATCTAAAACATCCTCTTCTCCTTCGAGAGGGATTTTGTGTCCCCACCAAAGTTGGCGAGAAATATTCCAGTCGCGGATATTGTCTAGCCAATTACGGTATGGAGTTTCCCAACGCTCCGGAATGATCCGAACCTGTTTAGTATCGAGGGCGTTTAAGGCGAGCTTGGCCAGGTCTTTCATTTTGAGAAACCATTGTTCAGAGGGGAGAGGTTCGATGACGGCGTTGCAACGATCACAGCGACCGACGTTATGTTCATAGTCTTCGATTTTTTCGATTAAACCAAGAGCTTCCAGATCTTTAACGATCTGCTCACGAGCTTCGGCCGTTTTTAATCCCTGATAGCGCGTTCCGGCATTTTCATTCATGCGCCCCTTCTCGTCAATAACTTTGATGGATGGTAGTTGGTGCCGTAAACCAATCTCTGAATCCGTAAGATCGTGAGCGGGGGTTACTTTAATAATGCCGGTACCAAAATCTTTATCAACAGCCTCGTCAGCCACCACTAAGATTTTGATAGTTTTGATCTGAGGAAGTTGGTCTCGGGGGACGGTATTATCTACGGACTGAATCTCTAGTTCTTTACCAATGTAATTTTTGTAACGAGGATCGTCGGGATAAACGGCCAGGGCGGTGTCGCCGAGTTTGGTTTCCGGTCGAGCGGTAGCCAAAGTAAATGGCCCATATTTTATAAAATAGAGATGACCCCTTTCCGGAACATAATTGACCTCCAAATCCGAAACGGCCGTGGCGCAACGTGGGCACCAATTAATAACGCGAATGCCTTTGTAGATCCAGCCCTTCTCATGGTAGTGCAAGAAAGCAGTCTTCACCGCTTCCTGATACTCCGGATCCATGGTGAATTTGGTACGGCTCCAGTCGACGGATAATCCCAGTTTTTTGAACTGTTCCAAAATGGCATGACCGTACTTCTCTCGCCACTCCCACATGCGTTCAATGAATTTTTCTCGTCCGAGTTCGTGACGATTAGTCCCTTCTTTGGCTAATTGCTTTTCGACGACGTTCTGGGCGCCAATGCCGGCATGATCGGTGCCCGGTAGCCATAAAGTCTTGTAGCCCTGCATACGTTTCATGCGGACAATAATATCAGCCAAAGTATTTTCTAGGGCATGTCCCATGTGTAGTTCGCCAGTGATATTAGGTGGAGCGATCGTAGTTACAAAAGGCTTGGTTCTTTTTCCAGGTAAATTCTCCGGTGTAAAAAAACCTGACTCCAGCCATTGGCGGTAAATTTTCTCTTCGGTATCTTTAGGGTTGTAGGCTTTCGGGATATCCGTTGACATATTAAGCAGTTATCGTAATTTTATAACAAGCGTCATTTTACAATTTAGCATAGCAGAGGTGGGCAAAAATGGGAATTGCTGTGGGTATAGTCGTTGGCTTTTTAATGCTTAGGCTTTTTACGCATTATCGTTTAAAACCGAGAAAGTCGCTTGAGAAAGTAGATCCGCGGTTCGATCCTGCATCAGGAGAATTGATCTGCGATAGGGTTGAGCTCGAGAGGGCCGAGTTAATAAAGGGCGAGGCCTATCTTTTGGCAGCATGCCTGCCGGAACAGTTTGATGGAGTGGAGAAAACTAAGTACCCGGTGAAGCTGGGATACTTTCGAAAAGAAAAATGGCTAGGAGGACTGCCGTTTTATCTCTTCCGTTGTCCAAGCTGTAGAAAGTTTGGCGTGGATTATAAGCATGGACATCATCCCTATCTTATTTGTGGTGATTGCGAAACGCATACTCCGTTCGCCTATTTTCGTAAACTTAACAATGTTAAAGTCCCCAGTTAGCATTTACGGCTACTGCTTTCCAAGAGGAGGCAGTTTTTTTATTCTTAAAATTTAAATATCCGGCCAGGCCAATCATGGCGGCGTTGTCGGTAGTGTAAGCTAGTTTAGGTTTTAGGAATGTAACTTTCTTTAGTGAGCCAGCGATGCGCTTCGCTAAATCTTCGCGGAGTAGCTTATTAGCTGAAACTCCACCAGATAGTAGTATCGTTTTAACTTTTAATTTTTCGGCGGCAGCAATAGTTTTTTGGAGGAGGACTTCAATGGCGGCTTTCTGAAAAGAGGCGGCGATGTCGGCCTTATCTTTCGCAGTTAATTTTGGCAGATCGCGGACTAGATAAAGTACCGCGGTTTTTAATCCGGAATAGCTGAAGTCAAAATTTTTAGATTTAATCATGGGGCTGGGGAGAGGGAAGCGATCAGAGTTACCACTCTCTGCTAACTTGGAAATAATGGGGCCTCCGGGGTAACCCAGTTTTAAAAGGCGAGCCACTTTGTCAAAAGCTTCTCCGACAGCGTCATCATGAGTGGCTCCGATTACTTCGTATGTACCAAGCTTTTTTATTAGTACTAGCTCGGTGTGCCCGCCGGATACCAATAAGCACAAGGCGGGGAAGACTGAAGGCTTTAAATTAAAAGCTGATGATTCTTTGGTGGGGGCCAGCCAATTAGATAGAATGTGCCCTTCAAGATGATTGGCGCCAACCAAGGGCTTGTTATATTTCCAAGCGAGAGTTTTGGCGAAAGCTACTCCAACCAAAAGAGAGACGACTAGTCCTGGGCCAGCTGTAACTGTCATTAGGTCTACCTCGGTAGCACTTTTTAGCCCCGCTTCTTTAAGGGCGAGCCTGAAGACTTTGTCGATATTCTTGGCGTGTTCTCGGGCGGCTAAGCTAGGAAAAACCCCTCCATATTGAGCATGGAGTTTTACTTGGGAAGAAATGATATTGGCCAAAACTTTTACTTTGTTTTTCGGCAAAATCTCTAAAACAGCTACGGCCGTATCATCACAAGATGTTTCAAAAGCAAGGATTTTCATTAGTCGGTATTATACCATTTTCCTTGCGTTTTTTCAATTTTTTGATAAAATAATAAATACTCCTCGTAGTAAGCTACGAGGTATCAGTCCCGCCAAGGGGGACTGATCCGATGCAGAGCATCGGAGTATTAACCCTTTTATCCTCGCTCGGACAAAATGTAAAATCAGAATTTTTCATTTTGCTCCTCGCTCAGTAAAATAAAGTTATGGCGCCATCGTCTAGTCTGGCCTAGGACGCTGGATTTTCATTCCAGTAACCGGGGTTCAAATCCCCGTGGCGCTGCCAACTATGTTCGACGCATTAAAACAACTAAATAATTTACGCAAACTACAGGGGGAGCTGGAGAAACAGATCGTGACTGTCGAAAAAGACGGCGTGAAGGTGACGATTAACGGTAAGATGAAAGTAGAAGAGGTCCGATTAAATTCGGCGCTTGATCATGCGAATAATTCTCGACTGGTCAAGGAAGCTATTAATGAAGCCATAGAAAAACTGCATGGAGCTATCGCGGGATTAATGCAAAGATAGCGCGATGTGGTTAATCTGAATATACAGCTTCTCGTCCTTTTGGTATAATAGAGCTAATGAAAAATTTTCGGCTCTTTAGTGAAAAGCTGACACCACTTCTGTTCGCCTCAATTACTTTGCCGTGTGCGGGCGATATAGTACTGGGAGATTGTATTAGTCAGATCTATACGTGGAGTTTGACGATCGTTGGTATTGCTGCTTTTGTGCAGATAGTCTATGGAGGTTGGCAGGTCTTGACTGCTTTTGGGAATACGGGGAAAGTCGGTGAGGCGATGTCCAGGATTTCCAATGCCGTCTTGGGCATTGTCCTGCTCTTCTCCTCCTATTTGATTCTAAAAACAATTAACCCCAATTTAGTGGGTGGAGAAGTGGCGCTTCCCAATATTACGGTTAAAGACGTAGTTAAAAACACGGGGGGAGTCGATGATCTTACTAAGATTGATAGATTTGACGTTAGTCCAAAGGTGGCCGATATTAGCGACAATACAGAACTAGCCTTTGATTTGGATATTAGGGCCTCAGTGGAGAGTGTCGAAAAGCTCTGCGCGCCCCAAGGTGCAACCGGCGGAAAAAGCAGGAGCGTACGTTATCAGGTGTTTGCTACCAATGGCGGTAATACAACTAAGATTCGAGAATTCGACTGGCTTACTCCAGAATTTGGCACAGGAACGAAGGTCTTAAGTAAAGATTTTAATGAGAAGCTAATGGAAGATATTACGATTAGTGATCCAGTGCGCTATAACTCCGTTGCCTATTACACCACTTTTTCTTGCCTTGTTGGTAGTAGCTGGAAAGAGCTTAACAAATCCTCGATGGTGACGGTGAGAGTTTCTCCGTAAACTAATCCCGCCCCTCTAGAGGGGCGGGGAGTATTTATTTCGTGACAGTCTCAACAATTTTATTAAATACTTCTGGTTCGTGATGAGCGAGGTCAGCAAGAATTTTTCTGTCCAGTTCGATCTGGGCCTTTTTTAATAAGTTGATGAATTTGCTGTAGGAGATGTTATTGGTTCTTGCTCCGGCATTGATCTTAATCTGCCATAAACGGCGGAAATTTCTTTTTTTCTTTTTGCGGTCAGCGAATTGGAAGGACCAAGCGTGCAAAAGAGCCTCCTTGGCTTGGCGGTATTTGGAGTGGCGAGTCCACATGAAACCCTTAGTATGTTTAAGGATATTCTTGCGTCTCTTATTAGCTGTTTTTCCTCTTTTAACGCGTGGCATTAAATATAAGGTAAAATCTTTTTCATATTCTTTTCGTCCACAAGAGGTAGATCTTTGTAGCCTCTTTTCCCTCGGGTTTCTTTGCCGGTATCTTTGGCATTAAAATGATTCTGTTTTACTGGGCGTCGCTGGATCTTATTCTTGGTGATCTTGAATCTCTTTAGAGCTGATTTGTTTGTTTTTAGTTTAGACATAGCGATTACTTACCCGGTCTGACAATAGCAGAGAAGCCTCCCGGTGTGAATTTAACGTTTTCTTCAATAACATGCTCGGCGGTGATATAACCTAGAAAGGACTGTAATTTCTGTTTAGCAAGATCCTTAAAAGCTTTTTCTCGGCCGCGGAGAAGGATTTCTAGCCTTACTTTATGGCCTTTGGTTAAGAATTTATCGGCTAATTGGGATTTGACTTGCAGGTCATGATCCCCAGTTTTTAAGCCTATTCTGACGGTTTTTACCTCCTGAATAGCTGCCTTTTTGTTCTTATTACCTCGGTTGCCCTTTTCCTTGCGATACATATATTTACCATAATCCAAGATTTTTGCAATGGGCGGGTCGGCTTGGGGGTTTACCTCAATTAAATCCATGCCTTTTTGGTGGGCTAAACGGATGGCTTCGGTGGTGCTCAAAACTCCCAGCTGCTCTCCATTGTCATCGATAACCCTCACTTGGGGGGCTTTGATCTGGAGGTTTGCCTTGGGTCGTTTTTCTACCACTACCTTTTTTTGCCAAAATCCTCGACGCATGTTCACTAGAGTATCACACTTTTGGTGTATTGAAAAGGTGACCCGCAAAAAAGAAAATTGTATAATTATGGAGTCCGGTTTTATGATGCGGACTATTTTTAGATATTTTAGACAAAGATATGAACCCACAAAAGGTTACTGTTGATGGAGAAAGCCTGAAGGTGGACGATGTACGACGTTTGGTTGATAATCCTGACGTAAGTGTAGAGATTTCTGATCGGGCTTGGAAGAAAATACGGCGGTCGAAGAATTTTGTAGATCAACAACTACGTCTAAACAATATTGTTTATGGCGTAAACACAGGCTTTGGTCCCATGGCTTCGCATATTATTAGTCCGGAGGGACGAGTTTTGTTACAAGAAAATCTTATTCGCAGTCATGCCGTGGGAATTGGTGAGCCTATTCCTAGCGCCTATGTTTTAGCTGCGATGCTTGTCAGACTCAATACACTAGTAAAGGGATATTCGGGTGTATCGGATATTTTAATAAAGCAACTGCAATTTTTTATTAATCAAAGAATTATTCCAATCGTTCCTGAGCATGGAGCAGTGGGAACTAGTGGCGATCTTGTGCAACTGGCGCACATTGCCCTGGCCCTAATGGGGGAAGGTGAGGTGATTTATCGGGGCAGGAGGCAATCTGCGGCCAAAGCTTTAAGAGCGGCCAAAATTCCTCCATATCGGCTGGAGCCTAGGGAGGGTTTGGCATTGATTAACGGCACAGCAGTGATGAGTGGAATCGGAGCTCTGCTTTGTACCGAAGCGGAGCGTCTTTTGGAAGCGGCCATAAGACTAGGGGCGTGGTCGCTAGAATTAGTGCATGGATTTTCAGACAGTCTCGCGGAAAATCTCCACCGTTTGCGTCCGCATCCCGGACAGATGAAGGTAGCAGAGGTTATGAGGGAATTACTCGCTTCTTCAAAGCGGTTATGGGATCGAGAAGAATTAATTAATAAGACGAATAAAGAAGAAGTCCAGTTAATTGAAGAAGATGTGCAGCAAGTTTATTCTTTACGCTGCATCGCGCAGATTCTTGGCCCCATTTTAGACACCTGGGAAGCGGTCTCCCGTACAGTGGAGATTGAAATGAATTCCGTAACTGATAATCCCATTGTGGATGCAGAGAAGAAGCAGTTTTGGCATGGGGGGAATTTTCATGGAGACTATGTAGCTTCTGCCATGGATCGTCTTAAGGCCGCTATTATCAAATTGACCATGCTTTCGGAGCGGCGCATTAACTTTTTCCTCAATCATAACGTCAATAGAATTTTCCCACCCTTTATGAATTTGGAAAAACCCGGATTAAGTTTGGGTTTACAGGGTCTGCAGTTTGTTGCTACCTCTACCACTGCGCAAAGTCAGTCTTATGCTTTTCCGCATCACTTGCATTCTATCCCCACCAATGGAGATAATCAGGACGTAGTTAGTATGGGCACAGACGCGGCCTTATTAACCTCTAAAGTAGTCGAAAATGCTTATGTGGTTCTAACTATCGAGGTGGCCACTTTGGCACAAGGTGTAGATTTTTTAGGCAACAAAGGCTTCGCAACCTCAACCCAGAAAGTTTATCAAGCGATGCGTAAGATTTTTCCGGTGGTTAAAGAAGATAAAGCTATAAGTAAAGAACTGACGCAATTGACTGCTTTTATAAAACAAAGCCCCTCGCTGGATATAAAAAATCTCAGATGAAGAAGAATGAATTACCCATTGCAATCCCGATTATTTTTTCTAGTTTTCGAAAGCTTCCCTCGGGAACAAGAAAAATAGACATTTTTGATCAGGCTTACCGGGAGCTTTTTTTAGTCGATCATCCCAAGTTTAAGCAAGAATTATTGGGACAGCCAGAAGCTTGGAAAAAATTTGTTCGACTTTATAGCGACAAAGGAGTTTGGATTTACTATCCTTGGCGACGATTAGCGGTGCGGGTTTTGTCAGAACAAAATTATTTTCGTTTACGCACTAATCGCAATCGTTATGTTATTACAGAAAAAGAACAGGAACGCTATCGTCATTTAAAGGTGGGGATAGCCGGTCTCTCTGTGGGTTCGAGTATTGTTTCTGCTCTGGTGGCCAGTGGAGGGCCGCGCATATTAAAGCTTGCCGACTTTGATGTGGTGGAGGTGGGTAATCTGAATCGAATGAGGGCAATATTGCCGGACGTCGGTAGTAGCAAGGTGATGGTAGCAGCTAGAACCGTCTGGGAGCTAGATCCCTTCGCGCAACTTGATTTATGGGGGAAGGGCGTTAGCGCTGAAAACATTCGGAAGTTCATTACTGGAAAACCTAGATTAGATTTATTTATCGATGAGATGGATAGCTTGGATATAAAGGTGGCTGCTCGACTCGTTTGTCAGAAAGAAGGTATTCCCGTGGTGATGGCTACCGACAATGGTGATGGAGTTATTGTAGATGTGGAGCGTTTTGATCTTGAAAAAGAGCGGCCAATCTTCCACGGCTCTACGGGAAAATGGGATACGGATAGGCTCTCCAAACTGGACTATAAGCAGTGGCTGAAACTGGCAACAAAAATAGTTGATCCTGCATTTCTTACTGAAGAAATGCAAAAATCACTACCGGAGATCGGTCGTACTCTTGCCGGGGTTCCACAGTTGGGGACAGCTTCCGCGGTAGCAGGGGCCGTTGTAGCAGTGATGGTGCGTAGAATAGCCAATAAATTACCCTTGCCATCGGGGCGCTATATATTAAATCTCGAGGAGAGGATTGTTCCAAATTACAATAGTATCAAGAGTAAGAGGAGAAGACAGCGACTGGCTTATCAGCTTAATAAATTTTTCGGGAAAGATTAGATTCTTTATGAAACCAACACGGAACCAAATTTTATTGTTTAAGAACGCCGTCAAGAATCTCCCTGCTTATAGAAAATTTTTGGTTAAACAGAAAATCCGTCCGCAGGATATAAGGGGTCCTTTGGATTGGACCAAGGTACCAATAATGACCAAAGAAAATTATTTTGGCCAATACAAGCGAACCGATTTCTTTAACAATAAGCGGTGGCCGGCGATGATCTATGCCAGTTCGGGTTCTTCCGGTCGTCCCACTTTCTGGTTCAGAGGGGATGAGCAAGAAGAACGGGGAGGATTAATCCACGAAGAAATTTTTAGACGTGCCTTCGAGTTTTCTAAGACGCAACCTACGCTAGTCATCGTTTGTTTTTCTATGGGAGTGTGGGTAGCGGGGCAATATACGACAGCTAGTTGTCGATATTTGGCTCGTCAAGGATATAACGTGTCAGTAATCTCACCTGGGGTAGAGAAAGAAGACATCTTTACTGCTTGGCGAGAACTGGGGCCTCATTATAAAAATATAGTTTTAGCTGGTTACCCGCCTTTTATTCTAGATGTAGTTCGAGAAGCTAAGCAGCGCGGTATTAACTTCGGACAATCAGTTAAGATCTTGACCGCCGGCGATAAGTTTGACGAGCGATGGAGAGAGAATTTAATTAGTTCTATCGGTAACTCAAAGACACAAGTTCTCGGCATTTATGGTTCAGCCGACAGTGGAGCTATGGGCTACGAAACCCCTTTGAGTATATTTATCCGGAGGCATTTATCAGAAGATCGTCAAAAAGCAGAACTATTTTGGGGGAAACACGAAGTCCTTCCCGGACTTGTACAGTATGATCCGAAGTTTATTTTTTTTGAAAATGTCGGTGAGGAGTTGGTTCTTACTACTGCGGGAGTTCTGCCTCTCATAAGATACAATATTCATGATCGTGGAAAAGTATTGTCTTTTGAAAAGATGAAGGAATATATAAAACAGTGGGGCTGGGATAAGGAAGCGCGAAAAGCCGGTTTATATATATGGATCAGACCCTTTCTAGTTCTCGGAGGAAGAACTGATGTGGCGGTCACGTTTTATGCCCTAAACATTTATCCGGAACATGTGCGGGTAGGTTTGGAAGAGGGAGTAGTTAATAAATGGTTATCAGGTAATTTTTCCGCTCATCATCGCGATCTGGATAAAGGTCAGGCCCAGGAATTGGTTGTTCGAGCAGAATTGGCTCCTGGAATCAAAGCGAGTGCACGATTAACTTCTCAGCTTCAAAATGTCTTTACCGGAAAGCTTAGAGAAGTGAATATTGAATATCGAAAACTCTTTGATATTTTGGGAGAAAAAGCCAAGCCTTTAGTGGAGCTTTGTCCTTTCGGGAAGATGGAGATAACATCTCGGCCCGGAGGAACCCTCGTGCAACTTAAAGGAAAAAAACCGCGAAAAGTGTTATAATAATCGGTGTAGTCCAAGTTTACTTTTTATATGATCGAAAGATCTCATGTTTTATCAATATTAGAGATGGCAGTCTATGCTCCCTCTGGTGACAATTCCCAGCCCTGGGAATTTAAAATTGGACCGGACTTTATAGAAATTTTTAATCTACCGGATAGAGACAATGCCTTTTACAATTACGAACAGAGAGGCTCTCTAGTTGCCCATGGCGCTTTGTTAGAAAATATATGTATAGCTGCCCCGGCCCAAGGCTACCGAACGATTATAAATCTTTTTCCTTTAGGGGAAGAAAACAATTTGGTGGCTAGAGTAGAGTTTCACCCTACGGAGTCTGTGCGGCATCCTTTGTTGGAGGCCATTAAAGCAAGGACCACCAATCGGAAGCTTTATCGGAAAGACAAGCCCTTGACTGGCGAGCAAGTACATCTTTTACAAGAGGCTCATCCGGATTATTCAGCAGGGCGAGTGTTTTTGGTTGATGATAGAACACAAATGGATCTATTGGGTAAGGCTGTGAGTGTAAATGAAGTAGTGGCTTTAGAGAATAAGAAGTTGCACGACATTTTTTTTCAAGGAATAGTCTGGACCGCGGAAGAAGAGAAAGAAAAGAAGAGGGGGCTGTATCTTAAAACTATGGAGCTTCCACTCCCGATGGCCAAGATCTTTCCTTTATTTAAACGATGGCCGATAGTTAATGTTCTAAATAAAATTGGTTTTGCAAAAATGGCCGCCAAGGGTAATGCGAGTATTTATTCTTCGGGTTCCGCCATAGGATTAGTGGTTATTCCTAGTCGTAGCGCTATAGATTACATTTGGGCTGGGCGTTTAATGCAAAGAACATGGTTGACCGCGACGCAGCTAGGACTCAGCTTTCAACCGGTAACCGGCGTACTTTTTTTAATGCAAAGAATTTTGACTGGCGCCACCGAGGGACTGGAGGATAAACATATAAAAGCACTGTCCTCATCCTACGAAGTAATCAAGAGAGCATTCAATATCAATAACGAGACGGCAGCTATCTTGTTTAGGGTCGGTTACGGAGATTTTCCTAGTGCCCGCTCCTCTCGCTTACCCCCACGAATTATATGAACCTAGCGGAAGCTTTTAAAAATTTGGATTTTATCTCGGTAGGCATTACCGTAGCGGCTATCGGTGTTTTAGGTTTTATTGTCTATTATAATAATCGTCATAGTATTACCAATAAAACTTTTCTTAGCTTTGCTATTATCACGATATTTTACGGTGTATTTAACTATATAAATTATCGGGTTGGTTTGCCTGATCTGGCTCTGTGGTTATTGCGCTTAACTATTTTCTTCGCTGTTTGGCACGCCTTCTATTTCTTTCAGTTATTCTTTGTATTTCCTAAGCAAAAGATAGAATTTCCAGTCTGGTATAGGCGGGGATTAGTTCCGGTTGTGGTAGCAGTTTCTCTAATGACTTTGACTCCTTGGGTGTTTAAGCAAATTGCTGAAATTACTCCCGATGGGCGTATCCTCAAGATTGTTAACGGTCCTGGCATTTTCATTTTTAGTGCTTTGGTGGCGGTCTTAGTTGTGAGCGGAGTCTTGATAGTGACAAAAAGAGCTTGGGAGGCTACAGGACCAGAGAGAAAGCAATTCCGGTTTATGCTAATTGGTGTGGTCTCTACTTTCTCGTTGTTATTAACCTTCAATCTAGTATTGCCGACTCTGTTCGATAATGCGAAGTTTGTTCCCTTGGGAGCCCTATTTATGCTGCCTTTCGTGGCTTTCACGTTTTATGCGATTATTAAACATAAGCTGCTCAGCGTAAAGGTGATTGCGGCTGAGGTTCTAACTTTTGTTCTGGCCGTAGTTTCTCTTTTTGATGTTATTCTTTCGAATGATTTAGGAGCATTGCTCCTAAGAGCCGGAGTATTCTTCCTGATACTTGGTTACGGCATTATTCTAACGAAAAGTGTTTTAAATGAAGTGGAGCAGCGCGAGAAATTAGAGGTTTTGAGCAAAGAATTAGGGAGCGCCAATAAAAAATTAAAAGAGTTAGATAGATTGAGATCAGAGTTCTTGTCCTTTGCTTCTCATCAGGTTAAGGCGCCGATGGCGGTGGTAAAAGGCTTTGCCACGCTCATTTATGACGGAACTTATGGTCCGGTCTCTGATCAAATTAAAGAAACCGCAAGAAAGATTAGATATTCTGCTGACAGCACGATTTCTTTGGTCAACGACATTCTTAATGCCAGAAGAGTAGAAGAAGGGAAGATGGAGTACAGTTTTGAGGAGGTAGATGTTGCGGTTTTGACTTCGGAAGCGGTGGAGCAACTACGTCTATTGGCGGAGAATAAAAAATTGACTTTAAGTTTAGAGGTGAAGGCCAGTAAGGCTATGGTTAGGGGTGACAGAGAGAAGTTAAGGCAGGTTATTCAAAATCTCATTGAAAACGCCATTAAATACACCGACACGGGGTGGGTAAAAGTTAAGGTTGAGATAGAGGGCCAGAACCTTCTGGTAAAAGTAAGTGATTCAGGGCACGGTATGCCCCTAGAGCTTTTGCCACGGCTTTTCGAACGATTTAGTAGGGACGAGGAGGGTGCCGGTAAAAGAATTGAAGGAACCGGCTTAGGGCTCTATATTGCCAAACAGCTCATTATGGTGCATAAAGGAGAGATTTGGGCGGAGTCTGACGGAGGGGGTAAGGGGAGTACTTTTGTTATTAAGCTGCCTATGCTGTCGTCATCTACCGCGGAGTCAGTTGGAGGCGGTAAGGAGACAATCATAAAGAAAGAGAGTGGGCCTTCTGCTTAAAGAAAATAGGCGATTATCAAAAATCCCCGTCGTGACGGGGATTTTTGATAATTCTTTTTCTTTGTGGACATAATTTATGGTATGATCATGCTAACAAAGTGTAGGAAATTTATGGAAGAAACAAAGCTTTCTATTTTGCTCGTGGACGACGACAAAGATTTAAGAGATATCATGGCGACCAAGCTGAAAGCGGCCGGATACGTGGTCTTCGAAGCAGAAAATGGGGAAGACGGTTTAGCGAAGGCCATGGAATTGATGCCTGATCTTTTGATTTTGGATATCAACATGCCAAAGCTAAACGGCATGGAGATGTTCTCAAAGTTAAAAGCTGATACTAATCTTGGAAGATTGAAAGTAGTTTTTTTAACAAGTTATGGAGAACCACAAGCGGAAGCGGCTTGGCTTGATAAAAAGTTTGCCAAGGAGATCGGAGCCATCGGTTATATTAGAAAAACTGATGACTTGGATAAGATTGTTAAATTTGTAAGTAGTTTGATGCCTTCCTCGAAAGAGGATTAATTATTTTGGAAAAAGAACTGGAAAATTTGAAGGGCACGATTCTGATTGTGGAAGACAATCTTTTTATGGCCGAGCTTCTCTCGGAGAAGTTTATGCGTGCTGGATTTAAAGTAGTCGGTGCTCCTGTGGGCAAGGAAGGATTGGAGAAAATGGACAAAGAAAATCCCGTCCTGATCCTTTTAGATTTACCTTTAGCGGGAGAGATTGATGGATTTGAACTTTTAAAGCAAATTCGTGCTAAGCATGATCTCAAGTCTATGCCGGTGGTGGCGCTTTTTAATCTTGACGATGTGGAAGGAGTAAAGAAATGTATCGAGCTGGGAGCGAATGCTTGCTTAGTGAAAGCCTTTACGGAGACAGAGGAAATTCTGGCGCGTATCCAGGAAGTTTTGAATAACAAAGAGAAGCAATTTATTCCCAAAGAATTCGTAGATAAAAAAGCAGTGGTGAAGGGAGACATAAAACTGACGATGAAGATGCCGCAGGCGCAGACTAAATCGGCTATCGAAGTTCCTAAGCGGGTTAAAGCAAAAATTGAGGAAATGTTGACCATGCCAGAGGCCGATGTTTCCATTATTAATTTAGTGGAGAGCATGATGGAGTATGCCTACCTGGCCCGCTCTTCGGATATTCACCTCGAGCCTTTTGATGATAAATTCATTGTACGTTTGCGTGTGGATGGTGTACTGCACGACTCCTTTATTCTTCCAAAGGGTTTGCAGTCTGGAGTGATTACGCGTATTAAAGTTTTGACTGGAATGCGCACTGACGAGCACCAAACCGCTCAAGATGGGCGCTTTAAAATTAAGATCAAAGATCCTCCTCGGCAGTTTGATGTGCGTGCCTCTATCGTGCCCACCTATTACGGAGAGAATGCCGTCCTGCGTTTGCTTGCTGAACAAACCCAGATTTCTAAGCTGGATGATTTAGCCTTCGGCGAGACCGATAAAATTAAAATTAGACGGGCCATCAGAATGCCTTTTGGTATGATTTTAGCTACCGGACCAACGGGTTCCGGAAAAACTACTACGCTTTACAATATTTTAAGAGAAATTAACACGCGAGAAGTTTCGATTATTACTATCGAAGATCCTATTGAATATTCTTTAGAGGGGGTGGACCAGATTCAAGTCAATAATCGTACGGGATTAACTTTTGCCGACGGCTTGCGCTCAATTTTGCGTCAAGATCCGAATATTATTATGGTGGGAGAAATTCGCGACGAAGAGACAGCTTCTATCGCTGTAAACGCCGCCCTGACCGGTCACAAACTCTTGTCTACTTTGCATACCAACGATGCAGCCACGACTTTACCGCGACTTTTGGATATGGGAGTGGAGCCTTTCTTGGTGGCTTCGACGGTGAATGTGGCTATCGGACAGCGTTTAGTGCGTATGCTTTGCCAAACCTGCAAATACAAAAAAGAAATAACCGAAGCAGAGTTTCAGAACCTAGTGGAGAATATTCCTGCGGCTATTCTTGGTAAAAATCGGGAGTTCTATTTTGGGAAAGGATGTGATGACTGCGGAGGGAGTGGATATTATGATCGTATGGGTATTTACGAAGTTTTAGAGATGAATGATTTTATTCGCGAGGCGGTCATGCGCCGAGCGGATGCCGGCGAGGTGAAGAAAATTGCCATTAAAAATGGCATGACCACTTTGCTCGAAGATGGTTTCAAAAAAGCCCTTAATGGATTAACCACCATTCAAGAGATTTTAAGAGTAGTTCACGAATAACTTATGGAAGAACTCAAGCCTAGTTTTAATCGCTTCTTTTTTCGACTTTCTCTAAAAGAAAAGATGCTTTTTGCCAGAAACCTGGAGGTGATGATTAGTTCGGGAATGCAAATTTTGCAAAGCTTGGAGATTCTTAAAAAGCAAACCCGATCTAAGGTTTTTATTAGTATTCTAGACCAGCTCATTATGGATTTAAAGAATGGGCACTTTTTGTCGGTGGGGCTGGAACGCTATCGCAGTATCTTTGGAGAATTTTTTATTAATTTAATTCGAGTAGGAGAGGCGAGTGGTACGTTGAGCGAGAACCTGAAATATCTTTCCGAAGAAATTAGCAAAAAAGCAGAGCTCAAAAAGAAGGTAAAGGGAGCGATGGTTTATCCCATTATTATTTTAGTGGCTACCCTGGGTATCACGGGGATTTTAACCTTTTTTATCTTCCCGAAGATCCTTCCTGTTTTAAAAAATATCAATGTGCCATTGCCGGGGATCACGCTCTTTTTTATCTGGTTTTCTGAATTTATGTTGGCCAATGGCCTATGGGTGCTTTTGGGAATGGTTGCCCTGATTATCGGTACTATTTTGTTGTTGCGTATTCAGTCGGTTAGAGAGCGCTGGCAAGCCGCTCAATTACATATCCCCATCCTTAATAACATGGTTAAGACGGTCAATTTGATAACCTTTGCCAGAACCTTGGGTTTATTGCTGAAGGCCGGGGTAAAAATTGTCGAGGCGATGGAGATTACCTCCAATACACTTTCCAACGCTGTCTATCGCAAAGAAGTTAAGGCGATCAGCGAAAATATTCGACAGGGAGATTCAATGTCCAGTCACTTAATTAGTCGTCCAAATTTGTTCCCGCCCCTTTTCTCCCAAATGATTTTAGTCGGAGAGAATACAGGAAAGATGGACGAATCTTTCCTGTTCTTAGGTAACTTCTACGAATCAGAAATGGATGAAGCCACCAAGTCCATGTCCAACTTTATGGAGCCGGCCCTGTTGTTATTAATGGGCCTAATTGTGGGATTCGTAGCCTTGGCTATTATCACTCCAATCTACAAAGTAACGCAGACGCTAGGAAGATAATCTTAAAAAATCTTTGAAGACTAAGAAACACCAACAAGGTTTTACCCTCGTAGAGATTCTGGTAGCCATTGCTCTTTTTGCCATTGTAGGTACGAGTATTTATTTTGCGTATTCCAATATTCTCAATACCGTCATTATTGCTCAATATCATCTAACCGCTTTGACAATTTTAGATAACGAGGTAGAAAGCATTAGAAACATGCCTTACGAAGATATTGGTACTCAAGGTGGGGCACCGGCTGGAAAATTACTGGCGGATAAAGATGTCACCCAGGGAAACGCCACCTTCAATCTCCACACGACTGTACGAAACATCGACGACCCTTTTGATGGACAGATTGGGGCGGTACCTAATGACTTAGCCCCGGCGGATTATCGTCTAGTGGAGCTGGAAGTTGGTTGCGGATCATGTGGGTATGCTCCGGTGAGAATCACGACGAGCGTCGCTCCTAAAAATCTGGAGGGTGCGACAAGCAACGGCGCCCTCTTTGTTAATGTTTTCGATGCATTTGGTAACGCGGTTAGTAATGCTCAGGTGGCCATTGTGAATACGAATGTCACTCCCAACATCAATATAAGCGATACGACCAATAGTAATGGCATGTTGCAACTGGTGGATATCGCCACTAGCTCGGGAGGATATGAGGTCACTGTTACTAAAAGTGGCTATTCCTCTGATCGCACCTATCCTTTGGGCGGCGTGGGTAATCCTAATCCTACGAAACCTCACGGAACAGTGGCCAAACAACAAGTGACAGCGGTCAGCTTTGCTATTGATCGGGTCAGTACTATTAATTTTAAGACCACAGATCAGTTTTGCGCGCCTGTTCCGGATGTGGATTTTTCTCAAACCGGCTCTAAGCTAATCGGCACCGACCCCAATGTCTTAAAATATTCCGCAACGACGGTAACCGATTCTAGTGGAAATAAGGTGTTGAATAACCTGGAATGGGATACGTACAGCTTTCAAAATCTCGATTCCGCCTATGAAGTCAGTGGAACCTTTAACCTCTCACCTTTTGTAGTCGATCCCAATACGACCACTGCTTTCAATTGGATGATGGAGGCAAAAAATCCCATGGCTGTTTTGGTGACGGTAAAAGATCAAAGCGGACAGCTTATTAATGATGCCAAGGTGACCCTTGCTAAAGCAGGGTTCACTAGTAGCTTAGAAACGGGACATCGGGAATTCGGACAAACAGATTGGTCTGGTGGACAATATTCTTCTAAAAGTTTTGACCTAGAAGCTAATCTTCCTAGCGGAGAGTTGGGACTGAAATCCATCGGAGGTAGTTATGCTTCTTCTAGTCAGCAATGGTTGGTTTCTTCTACCTTTGATTTGGGAACACCGAATACTACTTTTTATAATTTACACTGGACGCCCACATCGCAACCGCCAGCGAGCGGACCCGATAGTCTTCGAATTCAATTGGCTACGAACAACGATAACAACACCTGGAATTTTGTGGGACCGGATGGGACGGCGGGTACTTATTATACAGTCAGCGACACGGCTATAGTAGCGGCTCACAGTGGTAATCGCTATCTGCGCTACAAAGTCTTTATGCAGACTGTAGATGACACGGTTACTCCACGATTAACGGATCTAATGATCGGTTTTCGTTCCACATGCATTCCGGATGGGCAGGTCTATTTCAGGGGTTTATCTTCTGGAACCTATACTATGACCATAGAGAAATCCGGTTTTCAAACTTTTATCGATGCCAACCTGTCGGTTAATAAAAACTGGCAAGATTATCGAGTAACTATCTCGCCTTAATGAAGAAAAAATTAGCACATCTCTCATCCGGGTTCACTCTTCTGGAAATATTAATTGCCATGAGCTTTTTGTTTATGATTCTTTTTGTCATCACCAGTTTTGGATTAGATATCGCCAATTTCGGCGGATTCTTGGGGGATAATCTTAGCACGGAGCAAGAGCTTCAGCAGACTTTTAAGGTGATTAAAACAGAACTGCGCTCCATGGGCCCGGCTAATAACGGAGGATATCCGATCGAATCTGCTACCGCCACTTCTTTTATTTTTTATAGCGATATTGATGGAGATGGCTTGTTTGAAAGGGTGCGCTATTACCTGGAGGGCAGTATTTTAAAAAAAGGAATAATTACGCCCACAGGTAGTCCTTGGGTATATCTATCAGCTAACGAAAAGACCAGAGAAGTGGTGCATTATATTATTCCCAACCCCCCACCAATCTTTTCTTATTATCCGAAAGATGTGGATGGGGGAGGGGCGGCTCTAGTAATGCCAGTAGATCCTTCCGTGATTAGACTGCTTAAGCTTGATATTAGTGCTGATCGAGATCCTTTGCAGTTACCAAAACCCTCGAATCTTAAAATTTGGGTGACGATGCGTAATTTTAGAGGTACAAATTAATGGTTAAGCGAAAATCAAAATCGGATCGATTAGAGTCACAGCGCGGCCAACTTCCGCTGATTATTTTGTTATTTAGCGCTATCGCGATGGTGATTCTTTCCAGCTTTATTGTTTGGGCTGATGCTAACTTACGCGCCGTCACTAGAAACTCTAATCAAGCGCTGGCTTTTTCTATCGCGGAAGCGGGGGTTGAGTATTATCGCTGGCATCTAGCCCATGCCAAGCAAGACTACCAGGATGGTACCGGAGGACCCGGGCCCTATGTCCATGATTATTACGATAAAAGCGGATTAAAGATTGGAAAATTTAGTTTAGAAATCACTCCTCCGGCAATCGGTACGACGGTGGTTGGAATTAAATCCACCGGAACCGTGGACTGGGATGCCAGTACCTCCAAGGTCATTGAGGTGAAGATGGCTATCCCTTCTTTTGCTAAATACGCGGCACTAACCAACGCGAATGTGCGTTTCGGAGAAGGAACAGAAGTTTTTGGAGAAATTCATACCAACGGGGGAATTCGATTTGATGGCGTCGCGCACAACCTAGTGACTAGCGCTCTGCAAAGCTACGATGACCCGGATCATAGCGGGGGGAATGAGTTTGGTGTTCATACCCATGTTGCTCCTACCGATCCTCTGCCGCCCGCGGCAGTTCCATCGAGGCCGACCGTCTTTATGGCTGGGCGGCAGTTTCCTGTCCCCGGTATAGATTTTAACGCATTGACCCAGAACCTTTCTCAAATAAAAAGTTCGGCACAAAGTGCCGGGTTTTATCAAGGACCATCCGGATCACAAGGGTATGACATAGTTCTTAAAACAAATGATACCTTCGATCTTTATCGGGTTACTTCTTTGGTAAATCCGCCTGGTGGTTGCAATAATTCCGCTAATCAGAGTAGTTGGGGGACTTGGAGTATTCAAAACGAAACCCTTCTGGGTAATTACGCTTTTCCCACCAATGGCCTGATCTTCATTGAGGATCATGTTTGGGTAAGAGGTAAGGTGGACGAGGCGCGGTTAACTATTGCCAGCGGAAGATTTCCGGATAATACCTCGACACGCACCAACATTACCGTAAACAGTGACCTTACCTATACTAACTATGACGGCCGTGACGTGATTAGTTTACTGGCCCAACGAAACCTTAATATTGGCTTGAGAAGTAGTAATGTTTTACGGGTGGATGCCGCACTAATTGCTCAAAATGGGAGAGTAGGAAGGCATTATTATGGTTCTTCTTGTGGAGCCGAGTATATTCGTAGCACCATTACCAGTTATGGCATGATCGCTTCCAACGAGCGTTATGGATTTGCCTATACCAACGGTACGGGCTACCAAACGCGTAATCTTTACTATGACGCCGAATTACTATATGGACCGCCGCCCAGCTTCCCTTTAACCGATGAAAATTATCAGCAGATTTTCTGGAGTGAAACAAAATAGGGGAGAGATGCCGCCCTTTCAGGGCTATCTAAATGTGGATAACTGGCTTATCTACATAACGCGTAAAGATGATAAAATGAATATTGAAAACGAAAGGTCGATACGTATTGCCCCAGATTCGTGGGTCACAGAGATGACCTAGGAATCTGATCAGTGTTACAGTTGAAAAAAAATATGAAAAAAATAAATAAGCAAAGCGGGTTCACTCTTATCGAAATTCTCGTGGTTATTGGTATCATCGCCATCTTAGCGGCGGTAGTTATTGTGGCGTTGAATCCTGCTCGACAATTCGCGCAGGCTCGCAACACCCAGCGCTGGTCCAATGTGAATACGCTCTTGAATGCGGTTGGACAAAGAATGGCTGACAACCGAGGCTTGTGGACTACTGGTAGTGGCTGCATAGCTACTTTACCGGCGGTTGCAACACCAATTGGTACCGGTGCGACAAATACCGACTTGGATCCTTGTATTGTACCGACCTATGTTTCTACAATGGTCATGGATCCTTCGGTCGGTGTAGCTGCAGATACTGGCTATACTATTGTTCAGGGCGCTAACGGTAGAATTACCGTGGCTGCTCCGAATGCCGAGTTAACAGAGACGATTTCCGTTACCCGTTAATCTTACGAGTAAGGAAACAAAAAAACACGCCATGAGCGTGTTTTTTTGTGCTATAATATTTTTATGAATAGATGGCTTGCGGTAGGAATCCTTGGACTACTTTCTCCCGGAGTAATTTTAGCTCACGGCAATACTTTTTCTGAATTCGCTCCCGACTATTATGCCTCGGAAGGGATGAGCGTAGCCAATTCTGGAACTTTGGAAGAGATTTTTGTTCCTCAAAACGATTTCTTGGGCGGCATCGATTTATGGTTTGATAATGCCGGTTCAGCGGGTGCGGCGACGATGGAGTTAAGAGATGAACAGGGAAATCTACTAATTTCCAAAGGAATTACTATTCCGCACATCAATCCGACATCGGGGGGGCAGAGGTTGCATATCGATTTTCCTCAAATTTCAGTTAATTCTTCGAAAAAATACTATTTAAAACTTAGCAGTGCTCTTCCCGAGCTGCAGATCTACTATGCCGATCGAATCAAATACTTAATTCACAATGCTTCTTATATTTCCGAGTACATTAACGGCGTGGCGCGCATAGACGGGCAGGAGAAAGACTTTAGTTTTAAGTTTGCCTTGGCCGAAGGAGCCGAAACCGTGCCTCCGGTTGTCACGAATCTTAGCGTAACGGCGATGGGAAATGGGCAAATGCGGTTTCAATTTAATGCCAACGAGTCCGTAGATTTTGTTATTTACTGGGGAATAATGGGGCAGGGCTATACCAATACTTATCCGTTTTCCGGAAATTATCAGTTTTGTGGTCAGGGGGTGGCGATGTGTGCGGCAACTATCACCGGCACGCTAGGACAAACGCATATCTACCTGTTAACAGTACGAGATTCTTGGGGGAATGATCGCAACTTACCGAGTACATTTATTGTTCCGGCCAATCCCACTCCTACTCCGACGCCTACCGCTAGTATAACGCCTTCAGCTTCTGTTACTCCTCCATCTGGAGATACTACGCCGCCGATCATTTCTAATTTGCGTGTGAGTGACCTGGGTAACAATAGAGTAGAAGTAGCGTGGCAGACCAATGAGGCGGCTGATTCCCATCTTTTAATTAGTTTTACGACCCAATCTTTGACGATCGCCGCCGCCGCGGACAGTACGATGGAGTTGGAGCACGTTTTAGACTCTGGAATATTTTTGAGTTCGAGCACTTTGTATCGAGCGACCGTCACTTCTAGAGATTCTTCTGATAATCAAGCGAGTGCTAGTATCGCATTTACTACTTTAGGAGCTACACCAACCCCTACACCAGCTCCCAGTACATCTCCTGCGGCCTCACCATCGGTGACCCCGATGTTCAGCGCTACCCCAACAACGCCATTTTACCCTGCGCCTAGTGTGAGTAGTTCTCCAGAAGTGAGTGTTTCGCCAGCCTCCCAGGAGAAGGGAACGGTGACCATCTCTTGGCCGCCACCTTCCAAGGGCAATCCTTCGGGAGGGTATCGTATTGATATTTTTGATAAAGAAAACAAATTGGAAAAAACTCTTACCGTCTCCGGAGATACTCAGCAAGCGATTGTAAAAAGTTTATTTCCGGGAGAACACCGCGTCATCGTTTATGAAAATAAAGATGGGGTTTTGAAGAAAACAGCTCCCGCAAGTACTTTTACGGTTGGAGAAGGAGGACTATTCGGAAAAATCCCACCCTGGGTAGTTTATTCCGCAGCACCTCTGCTCATCATTATCCTATTGGTGGTTTTGCGAATAGTACGCAAGAAACAAACCGTTGGCGGCGCTACAAGTTAGTTAGCGGCTCTTGCTTGTCCAGAATTTCATTCATTTTTTCTACTAACCGAATTTTACCTTCTTCGGGCATCGTAGCCATTTCTTTTTGATGGATGGTTTCGGCATGAGTAAAAATCTTATCCGTGACTTCATCGGATGTTTCTCCGATAGCTTCAAAGTCGCAATCAAATTTAGCGAGTTCTCGACAAATTATTTTTTTCATATATTCACCTTAAGGCGAAAAGGTGAATATTAAATTAAAACAATTTGTAGAAATATTAGCACACGAAGTTCTCATTTTTCTAGACTTTAATTGGGGTGGAGGTCGAGGTCAGTTTTTAAGTTAAAAACAAATCTATGAAGACTATCTCTGACAAAGACTTAGGTATTGATTGCGACTTTGTCGCTCGGGGCAATACCGATCAAGAAGCGATTGAGGCCGCCACTGCACATGTTCGTGACGAACATCCGGAGGAAGCCGAAAGAGCGCTTGCGGCGATGCGTTCCAAAATTAGAAACGAATAATTAAAAGCCCCGCAAGGGGCTTTTTGGTACATGATTCTTAAGCTCGAGTAATTTTGGCGAGGTTCAAAGAACAGAGCAGTTTGATCAGAAGAAATCCTGGATCAATTTCTGCAAATTTTCCAGCGGGTTGTTTACGATGCAGATTGGCACAACCAGGATTCTCGTGGTGATTGTTATGTAGTCCTTCTCCCCCGGTAATCAAAGCGATGAGTCGATTGTTAAAGGCGGGTGTGTTTGGGTAATTTTTATATCCCCTAATGTGGCACCAGCCGTTAATTAAATTGTTTAAGAAAAACAAATAAAGGAGAGCGTGGGATCCAGCGATAATCAGGCTTGGAACGAAGCCGACCACGTTACAAAGTAGAGCAGTTCCGATAAATAGACCCAAAAGATTATTACGAAAAATAGTTCTCTCCGCCCAGCTTAATTTAATGTGCTTAGCGTAGCCCTTAACAAGCGGATCGCGCGTGGCCCGGCGATAATAGAATAGATTACCAAGCTGGACATGCCACAGTCCTTCTAAAATGGGGCTGTGGGGGTCTCCAGGCTTGTCTGTGTAGGTGTGGTGATAAAGATGAACGTCGCACCACTCTTGGCGATTAATGCCGGTAGTGAGCCAGAGTAGTAATTGAAAAAAGAATTCCACAACGGGGTGGAAGGTAACCGCTCGATGAGTAGAGCCTCGGTGAAGATAAGTGGTGGTAGCAATGGTGGCCAGCTGCGCTAGGAAGAAGCCGCAAAGGATGGCCAAGAACGGATGCATAGCGACTCCTTATCTTATTTAATAAAGAACTGGACCTATTATACAGAAGTTACTATAAAATCAAAAAAATGCCCTCCGGTTAAGGAGGGTTGGCGAGCCAGGCAGGACTTGGCTTCGACTCTCGGCTCGCCGTCGCTCGCCTCGGTCTAGCCACCGCCTCGCGGTTCCGTCAGCTGACGGAACATCGCTCCGGCGTTCTCGTCCTCGCCAAACCAATAAATTGGTTTGGCGAGCCAGGCAGGACTTGAACCTGCAACCTACGGCTTAGAAGGCCGTCGCGCTGTCCAATTGCGCCACTGGCTCGTGCAATAAGGATAAAGTGCTGCTTTGCACTCCGTAGCTCTCTTTGAGAGCGAAGGAGTGGTGGCCGGCGGGGGACTCGAACCCCCAACCCTCCGCTTAAAAGGCGGATGCTCTGCCATTGAGCTAACCGGCCACCTTGGTACCGAGGGTGGGACTTGAACCCACACGTCCTTACGGACCCAGGATTTTAAGTCCTGTGCGTCTGCCGATTTCGCCACCTCGGCACTGGAGTAAGTATAATTATAGCATTTTTTATGCACTATTGTCAATCCCGTACGAAGCAGAGGCACGCTGCGAGCCCTCGCCTGCCTGCCGGCAGGCAGGCGGCTTCGTTCGGGATCAAATCGCTTTTTGTTTTCCGAGTATGGCGCGGGAGAGATACATAAAGGGAATATCAATAATTCCTACGAGCCATTTAACAACGGAGAGGCCGATGATAAGAGGCATAATAGGCATGAGGCCATAAAAGGCAATCGTGACAAAAATAATGCTATCTACGACCATAGATGGAAGGGAGCTAAAGGCGTTGCGCATCCATAAATGCTTGCCACCGGTTAATTTTTTAATCCAATGGAAAAGATGGGCGTCCAGGTTTTCACTGACATAGAAAGCGATTAAGCTGGCCAGGACAATGCGAGGAACAGTGCCGAGCACGGCTTCGAAGGCCGCTTGGTTTTGAAAGAAAGGTGCGCTGGGAGCTTTTAATATTAAGTATGAAAATAAAACTAAAGCGATTTGGGCGAAGAGCGCGATAAGAATCATGCGCTGGGTTTCTTTCTTGCCGAATTTTTCATTGACGATATCAGTGAGAAGAAAAGTAACCGAGAAGATTAAAACCGCTGCGGGTGTAAAAAAGGTGGTAAATCCAAAATCAAAGGCGATAGTTTTGGAGGCGGCGATGTTAGCAAAAACTACCAGCGTAACATATAGGGCAGTGAGAGCGTCCGGCCGATTGTGGCGACGAGCATACCAGGCTCCTAGCAGTACAAACGCAGAGATGATAATGATCCAGAAAATAGCTAATGATATAGGCATAATTAATTGAATATAACATTTCTTGTTTTAATACAAAACCGAGCATTTGGCCCGGTTTTGTGTAGGTCGTAGCTAGTTAAATTATCGCCAGACGGCGAGAATTGCACCCATGACCAAAAAGGTAACAAAATAGTAGGCAATATTGAGAAAGTACAAAGCCTTCGGCTTTCCTTCCCATAACACCGTGCCTAAACTCACTGTCGCTACGAAGCCGAGCCAAGTCCAGAAACCTAACTGGACTCCTTCTTGCCATGTCAGGGCATCAATTAAATAAACGAGATGGGCGATGACGTAAGCCATTAATAAAGCGGCCACGAAATTAGCAAAATATCGCGCGCCCATGCCTTTCTTTTTTCCGGCCACACTCTCTTTATTCCAGCCCATCAACTTCATCCATTTGTTACCGAACAATACTGGCGAATACCACAAAGCACCGATGACCATGTTGATGACTCCCGCCACCAACACCGCTACATAATTTATTGAAATTTCCATATCTTAAGTATACTCCCAAAAAAGTGAACTACAAATTAGCTGTTTTGTAATAAAAAAAGCCCCGAAGTGGGGCGTCATGTGGATACTATTTAATGCATATGGCTTTTTAACATAAAATATCTGCACATTGCTTCTGGATCATCAAAGCAACGATAGTATGTCTCGTGCTTGTCGCCGCTATTAAAAATAAAGGGCTCAATCCCAATGTAACGTAAGAGGTAATATACTAGGGCTCGCCCGCTTCTGCCATTGCCATCAACAAAAGGATGAATATGCTCGTATTCGTAGTGAAATCTGGCAATTGAACGTAGCGATTCCGTAGTTGGGTTATCAAGATTTCTTTCTTGCCAGACTACTAAGTGTGATATCCAAGCTTCCATCAGAGAGGGCACTAATGATGGAGGTGGCGTCATTCTGTCACCGACACTAACGTTAACTAATCGATACCGGCCGATATATTCTGGTATAAGTTTTGGACCTCCTGGTTTTGTGTGTTGTTCGGCAGTAATAAGTCCTTGTGTTTGCCGAACCGCATGCTCACTAAGTAGTTCTTTCCTTTGAGCCAATATTTCTAAAAACAATAGGGCGCCTACGTGTCCGTTATCGATATACTCTTCAATTTGGGTCTTTACTAATCGCGGGTTCGCCCTTATATCCTCAATCGCATCGGACTCAACTATAAAGTCGGTTAGAAATTTTATTAGCTTTTTGTCCATTATTCACCCCCCCACAAATTATTAAGATAACCAGTTGAAATAATAGAATTAGAGCGTGGATATGTCAAATACAGCTTGCTGACCCTAACAGCCTTGGGACACTAGAAAGGTGGATAAAAAAGTTTTTTAAGCCAATGCTGGGTGAGTTTGGACTAGTGGAGCAAGCAAAATTATTTGCTCGCTCCACTCCACAAAATTAAAACGGCCTTACGGCCGTCCTAATTTTGTGGAGATGTGGGGGGAAGTTCTCTTCCCCCGAAATTATCCGTGCCCAAGAGGCACAAGGATAATTTCTCCTCCAGAGCCCGGGTTCTCGAAAAAGTGAAACTGTTCACTTTTTCTCGATACCCTTCAACTCCCAAACACTCACTTCGTCACAAATCAAAAACCCACCAAGAGGCAGGTTTTTGATTTGGACTAGTGGAGATGTGGGGAGTTGGCTTCGACTCTCGGCTCGCCGTCGCTCGCCTCGGTCTAGCCACCGCCTCATGATTACGCCTGCTGGCGTAATATTATTCCGGCGTTCAACTCCCCACGCGAGCAAGATTATTTGCTCGCTCCACTCCACAAAATTAAAACGGCCTTATGGCCGTCCTAATTTTGTGGAGATGTGGGGAGTTGAACCCCAGTCTGAAGTTTGTTTAAAACTGACACTACAAGTTTAGTTGAGTTGTTTTTTCTCCGGCTTAAAACTCAACGAAGAAGCCGAAGATCTATTTTATGGTTTTCGAATCCGACTACTAAAACATTGAAAAAGCAGTCGAATCTTATTCTGCTGATAACGTTTTAGCTGGTTAGCAGAAGTCACCAGTAAAACGCGCTTTAAGCGTTAAGCAAAAGCGTAATTGCTATTTTGGTTGGCAATTATGATTTTGGACAAGTGATTTAAGTGGTGATTATCCATCCACTACTTGCGTAAATTTTAAATAAAACTCCATCGAAGCCGGTCATCCCCGCCAAAATTTTCCCTTGGAAAAACTTAGGCGGGTGCAACCCGTGCTTTAATTATACCATACTATGCTAGAATTGACAACTTTGCACTTGGTGCCCGAATTTGTGATAATTGAGCGTATTTTATAAGGAGAAAGCAATGGCTCGACAGGGTGGACGATTTAGTCCTTTAGAAAAAGCAGAGGCGAAGAAATTGGCCCAGATAGTTTTAAATAATATCGAAATGGAAAATGCCAAGCGGCGAGTTTTCGATGTTCTAGGAATTGGGCAGAAAATCGTCGAAGGTTTAACGGAAGAGGAGGCTTTGGCTTGCCTAGAGCTTTTAAAGTCCGCAAAGGGGATAGCGGATTTGCGAGAAGCGATTGGGGCGTATATGCCCATCAAATTTGGGGTGGAGTATTTCAAAGGCTCTTGTCCGTTTGGATCGGAGGCTATTTAACAGCTCTGCGAATCTTTTTTTCCACATCTCGTTTCTTGATCGTCTCGCGCTTGTCGTATTTTTTCTTTCCGCGAGCGAGGCCGATCTCGAGCTTGATTAGGCCGTTCTTTCCAAAGAGTTTTAAGGGCACGAGGGTTGCGCCCATTTCTACCGTTTTATTAAAGAGGTGTTCGACCTCTTTTTTCTTTAGTAAAAGTTTACGCGTGCGCTGAGTATCGTAATCAGCCGGAACGTTGTTGGCTTGGTAAGGAGAGATTAGCGCTCCAATTAAAACTGGCTCGTTGTTGATGATTTTCACATAAGCTCCGCGCAGAGAAACTTTACTGCTTTTGACGGCTTTAACTTCGTAGCCGGACAAAACGATACCTGCCTCGTAAGTTTCGAGGATTTGATAGTCAAAGTGAGCGCGAGGGTTTGTGGCAAAAACTGACATTAAGATTTTCTCTCTTGTAAAACCGTTTTTGCTTTATGAGCTTTGGACTTACGGAGGAAGGTGAGTTCAATCTCGTCTCCGGCGTTGAGCAGTTGAATTTTATCGGAGAGATCATTTTTTTCATCTAATTTTTCTCCGTTGAGTTCGGTGATGATGTCATTCTCTTTAATTCCAGCTTTGTCGGCGGGAGAGTCTTTAACCACGGCGTGATTGCCAGGGAAGTGAGCGTCTTTTAAAACCAGAGCACCATAATCTACCGGTAAGGCGTATCTCTTTTTAATTTCTTTATTGAGCATGACGTAGCGTAAGCCGATGTAAGGACGAACAATGCGGCCGAATTTGATCAAATCTTGCAGATCATTTTTAGCCCACTCGATCGGAATAGCAAAGCCGATATTCTGCGCGCCGAAAATTACCGCGGTATTAATGCCGACTACTTCTCCCGCCATGTTAATTAATGGACCGCCGGAGTTGCCCTGGTTGATGGCTACATCGGTTTGAATGACACCGCGCAATTCTTCGGTAGTGGGTGCGGCGCCATCAGGACCACCACCACCCATAGCGGCGGAAATTTTTCGAGACAGTCCAGAGATAATTCCTTTGGAGACGGTGTTGGAGAAAAGGCCGAGGGCATTGCCAATGGCAATAACGGTTTGGCCGGGTTCAACGGCGTTGGAAGCGAATTTGACCACGGGCAAATCCTGGGCCTCGATTTTCAAAATGGCCACATCGTTAATTGGATCACGAGTAAGAACTTTAGCGGGATGCTCTTGTTCGTCGAAGGTGGTCACGACATAGTCCGCATCGGGATCAATGACGACATGTTTGTTGGTGAGAATAATACCGCTGGGGTCGACGATAAAGCCGGATCCGCCACCAACTTTTACTTTTTCGTTAGGATCTTGGGGTAGGGGCATTTCTTCGCCATGTGGCAAGAGTCCGGGACTAAGCATTTGGCCGAAAGCCATCTCCTTAACCTTGGGCAGAGCTTTGCTGACGACAATGTTTACCACCGACGGAGTGACTTTCTTGACGACTTCTATAGTTTGTTTTTCTTCTGAAATCATAGTATTTTGATTCTAGGGTATTTTTCTATTTTTTGCAAAAACTATGCGGGAAAAGCTTACTAAATTAGTACAAGACACTATTAGGGAAATATGGGGCCAAGAGGCGCCGGAGCTTTCAATTGAGATTCCAGAAAATAGTTTTGGGGACTATGCCTCCAGCGTGGCTTTCAGTTTGGCCAAGATCTTAAAGAAAACACCAGTCGATGTTGCGGACGAAATTGTCAAAAGTATCGAAGCTCAAAAACTAGATTTTCTTTCTAAGGTGCAGGTTAATGTGGGATATGTAAATTTTTTCTTGGCGCGAGATTATCTCACTAAAGAGCTGGCGCGCATTAATGAGCTAGGAGCGGAGTTTGGAAAAAGCAATGAGGGGCAGGGTAAAAAAGTCATTA
Source organism: bacterium (assembly GCA_030647955.1). GTDB lineage: Bacteria > Patescibacteriota > Minisyncoccia > 2-02-FULL-40-12 > IGHO2-12-FULL-4 > JAUSIQ01. The sequence goes on from JAUSIQ010000031.1 coordinate 109,351, forward strand.
TTGAATATTCCCAGCCCAATATTGCCAAGCCTCTGCACGCTGGGCATTTGCGCAATACTATTTTGGGTGAAGCCATCGCGTGCATTTACGATTTTTTAGGTTACGAAACGGTTCGCTGGAACTATCTGGGGGATTGGGGAACGCAGTTCGGTAAAGTAATTGCCGCTTACAAACTGTGGGGAGAAAAGGAAAAGATTGCGGCTGATCCGGTCAACGAACTGGTCAATCTCTATGTAAAATTTAATGAAGAGGCTAAAAGCAATCCGGATTTAGATGAGCGGGGGCGACAGGAGTTTAAAAAGTTGGAGGAAGGTGATAAAGAAAATCGCCAGCTTTGGCAATGGTTCAGGGAGGAGTCTTTAAAATCTTTGGATAAGATCTATGCGGCGCTCTCTATTAAGTTTGATAGTTCTATCGGCGAAAGTTTTTACGAGGGACATTTAGGTCCGTTGATCGAGCGTTTTTTGAAAGAGGGGATTGCCCAAGTTGGAGAGGGCGGAGCTTTGGTTGTTGAGTTAGATGATTTGCCTCCGGCGCTGGTTCGAAAGTCCGATGGAGCTAGTCTGTATCTCACTAGGGATATTGCTAATTTGGAATATCGTCTTAAAGAATTTCACCCCGCAAAAATTTTGTATGTAGTGGACGCGGCACAGGGTCTGCATTTTGAGCAGCTTTTTGCTATTGCGAAAATATTGGGTATTGCCGGTGTGGAGCTCGAACATTTGAAATACGGTTTGGTTTTGGGCGAAGACGGGAAAAAACTTTCCACTCGAGCGGGTAATGCCATCGACATCAAAGAGATTATAGAGAAGGCGGTATCTTTGGCGCAGAAGGTGGTGGAAGAAAAAAATCCCGATTTAAGCGCAGAAGAAAAACAAACCATCGCGCAGAAAGTGGGCCTGGGAGCTTTGAAGTACGAGATGGTTAAAGATAATCGTAATAGTAGTATTGTTTTTAGCTGGGAGAAGATGCTCGATTTTTCCGGCAACAGTGCTCCCTATTTGCAATACAGCTATGCACGGTTGATGAGTATTATGGAGAAGGCTGGCGCGGTTGCCGTCGATGCCGATTACGACCAGCTTACCGAAGAAGAGGAGTGGGCTATTATTAAGCACCTCATAAACTTTCCTGATGTGATTTCGGAGTCCGCCCATCACTATGCCACTAACAGTTTGGCACTCTATCTTTTTGAACTCGCTAATTTAGTAAATAAATTTTACGAAAAAATTAGAATTCTGATAGATGAAAATGAATCGAGAAAGGCAGCGCGGTTGGTTCTAATAAAAAATGCCGCCAATATATTAAAAAGCGGCATGCAGCTACTCGGCATTGAGGCGCTGGAGAGGGTCTAAGATGTTAATTGACCATGGTTTTGGCTTGGGCTATGGTATTAAGAAGTACGTCGGCGCTTTCTAAGGCCTGGGTATATCAGTGAGCCTACAACGGCACCGAGAATATCCATAAAAAGGTCTTCGAGGGTATCACGCAGATCACCGATTAATTCCACTCCACCAATGGTGCCGATGGTGGTGCTGGAAATATATTCAGTAAATTCCCATACTACGCCGACTAAGATGGTGGCACCGATGAGGAGGACAATAAATTGCCAGCGGGGGACTTTTTGAAAATCTTTGGAAACAAATTGGTATAATGTAAGATAGACTCCTAGTCCGCCTAAAAAGTGTAGGGTGATATCAAAGAGCGCCGTGCGTAGATAGAGATGGAGCCCGAAGCCAAAAACAAAGTTAGCGAGGAAGGTAAAAAATAATATCCAGGGCCCCAAATTTCTTTTCATTGTTTAAATATACATTAGGAAACGAATCATGGCAAATGAGCTAGAGGTGAATAAAATAGAAGAGAAGGTTCTCGATTTTTGGGAAAAGCATAAGGTATTCGAGAAGAGTGTGGAGCGGAGAAAAGGCCGTCCGCCTTTTATTTTTTACGAAGGACCGCCGACAGCCAATGGCCGTCCTGGTATTCATCACTTTTTGGGACGAGCTTTGAAAGATCTTTTTGGCCGCTATAAAACCATGCGGGGTTTTTATGTGGAACGAAAGTCCGGCTGGGACACGCATGGTTTGCCGGTAGAGATTGAGGTAGAAAAATCCCTAGGCTTAAAATCTAAAAAAGAAGTCGAGGAATACGGTATTGCTAAGTTTAACGAAGAGGCCAAGAAGAGCGTTTGGAAGTACAAAGACGAGTGGGAGAAGTTTACGAAGCGCATCGGGTTTTGGATTGACTTAAAGCATCCGTATATTACTTACGATCCTCAATATATTGAGAGCGTGTGGTGGGTGATTGGACGTATTTGGAAAAAGGGACTGTTGTTTAAGGGGCACAAGGTGGTGCCGTTTTGTACGCGCTGCGGTACGCCTCTTTCCAGTCACGAGGTGGCCCAAGGTTATAAGCCAGTTTCAGAGCCGGCGATCTACGTGAAGTTTGCCCTAAAAGTCGGACAAAAAATAAAAGACGAAAGTACTCCGGAGAAAACTTTTGTGATGGCTTGGACGACTACTCCCTGGACCCTGCCGGGCAATGTGGCTTTGGCGGTGGGAGAAAAAATTAAATACGTCCTCGTGCATCACCAGGGAGAAAATCTGATCTTAGCTAAAGATCGGTTAGAGATTTTGCCGCCGGGAGGAGAAGTACTGCGGGAATTTTCTGGAAAAGATTTGGTTGGTTTGGAATACGAGCCGCT
>JAUSIQ010000017.1 GCA_030647955.1 bacterium
CGGGACCAAGAAATTGGAATCAGCAACAAGGTCTTTATTTTTACCGCAATAATCGCCTTTTGCAGGCGGGAGGCTGGAGCTATCTACGGGCTGCTGATGAACACACAAAACTTTTGCGTGTTGCCATGGACTTTCCGAGCGATCTTGATCGCGCTTTTTCCATTAACGTCACCAAGATGCGTGCACGAATTCCGGCTGAAATTCGGGGCCGTCTTGAGAATCATGTTAGCGGATGGGTAAAAATAGCAAGCGTACGCTATAACAGGAAAGTTTCTGGGGGACGGGCTACTACTTTAAATGATAAAAAACATAAACTTGCGCCGGACGTTATTTCTAGCGTCAATGTCGGCCCCCTAATTTTTTCTCCAAATAATACACCGGACCGGGGACTTATTATTACTGCGAATAAAAAAACAGGTGAGATTGAAATCTTAGTTCCCCAGAGTCCTGACCTCTCGCAAATCTTTACTATGAAAGGTACCAGCGAAGCGGAGCTCCGAAAGCTATGCCTAGCAATGCTTAGCATACTCGAAGCTGTTTACGACAGAAAAATCCAGATTAGCCGAATTCCTATGACGGCCATTAAGAAAATCTACAAGCGAACTCTATGATAAAAACGCTTTCCGATGCAGTAACCATAGTCGAGTTTCTAGCGTCTCATCAGGGAAAATCAGTTGAAGACGCCCTTGAAGAAGCAGCTGTTCCAATGCATCTGCGCGAACAGGTCCGCAAATATTTTTCACCTCCGCTGGATATCATTCCTCCGGATCTTATCGTTGATAACACCAGACAAATTCCACGCTGTAATCCGGAAAGTGATTCGATGCAGCAATATTTTGGTGCTTTTCAGCGTTTTCTCATTGATGAACGTGGTTGGCCGAAATCAACCATAGATGCTCTTTCGGAAACATCCCTTGATCTTATACGCCGGCTTCCTAAGCCAGAAGCCGTTGATGAATTTCAAATCAGAGGTCTTGTGCTTGGGCATATCCAGAGCGGCAAAACTGCCAGTATGGCTGCATTAATCGCCCGGGCGGCTGACGAAGGATATAAGCTATTTATTGTCATGAGCGGTTTATGGAAAGATCTGCGCGCGCAAACTCAAAAACGCCTTGATAAGGAAATCACCGGTGAATCCGATGATCCCACAGACGCTCCTTATGTTGAATATGACGCCGCTCTTCCAAAATGGGTCCGGCTGACTCAGTCGGGAACCGAAAAAGATTTCATCTCAGGAGGTCCCAACGATCTTAATCCACAGACTTTGAAACTCGCTGTTATTAAAAAGAATACGCGGATAGAGAGTCTAATGAAATGGTTGAAAAAATCGCCGGTCCCGCTCAGGGAACTTCCAGCGATTATAATTGATGATGAGGCGGATCATGGGTCAATTGATACAAACTATGGCAAAAAAGATGATGACGGAGAAAAGATAGATCCTACGATTACTAACCAGCGAATACGTGATCTACTTAAAGCATTACCGAAGTCTGTATATGTTGGTTTTACAGCGACCCCTTTTGCAAATGTCCTTATTGATGCCTCAGTGGACGAGGATCTATATCCGCGCGATTTTATTGCAACATTACCTGAACCGGCAGGGTATTTCGGTCCAAGAAGATTATTTGGTCTCGGATTAGAGCCCTCAGACCTTTCACCAGTAATAGAAGAAAAACCCGCCCTAAATGTTCTTCAATATGTCGAGGACCAAGATGTTGATGAAATAGATCGGGTATTAGAAAGTGAGAGCGGGAATAGTTGCCCTCGCGTTCTTTCCGAAGCGCTCTTGGCATTTTTGTTAAGTAGCTGCGGTCGTCTAGCGCGTGGTCATAATAAGGAACACTTCAGCATGCTCGTGCATCCATCGCAAAAGACCGAGCCGCATCGTATCTTTGCCAGAACCATTCGTGAAGAATTGCAACTTCTCAAGAGTGCAGCTATGTACCCTAAGAAATTTCCTCATCTTCTAACAAGAGCGAAAACAATGTGGGATACGGATTTTTGTAAAGTAACTCATGAACAGAACGACCCGGAACTCATCGAATACGACTTCGAGACTGTTTGGAAGTTTGCGAAATCAATTACCGAAGCAATTGAAATAAAAATTCTTAACTATGATTCCGATGATAAATTGGAGTATAGCGATGGTTCCCCGCGGCGCTATGTGGTGATTGGCGGAAACAAACTTTCTCGAGGTCTTACACTGGAAGGTTTGAGTGTAAGCGTTTTCACGCGTAGCGCAAATCAATATGATACCTTATTGCAAATGGGACGATGGTTTGGCTATCGGCCCCAGTATTATGACCTGACACGGATTTACGTTACTAGAATATTAGCTGATCGTTTTGCTGAACTTGCAAGAATTGAAGAGGAGTTCCGTGCCGATCTTAAAAAATATGCAGAGGAGCCGGATCCACCAACGCCCCTTCAGCTGAAGCCAATAATACGTGTTCATCCTGCGATGGCGATAACTTCCCGCATGAAGATGGGCGCGGGTAAGTCCATAAGTATGTCTTTTCAGAATACCCGTTCAGAAACAGTAGCTCTTCCGGTTGAAAATAAAACTTGGTTGCAAAAAAACCTTAGAGCAGCACAAGCGCTAATTTCTCATCTCACAAAATCGGTAAAGCATATTCAAAATAACGGTACTTATATATGGAAAGATATACCAGCTGCGATAGTTATGGAATTTCTCCATGATTACGAATTTAGCCGGGAAGCACGGGAGGTAAGCCGACAAAATCTTATAAACTATATAAAACGTCAGAACGAGCACGGCGAGCTTGCTTTATGGGATATAGTGTTACCAAGGGGTAATCCGCAGATGGAGCCATATGCCTGGACTAAAGATATTTTCACTCACAAAATAATCCGTACTCCTATGACCGCGCGCTCAATCCGAGTGTTATCAAGCCCTAGTGATATAGATTCTTGGCGCAAACAGGCCGATCGTGATCCGAAAGACGCTAAACACGGCGGAATAATGTTATATCTTGTTGATCAGAATTCTGTGGCGACAGATGGTACGAAATTTTTCTCGAATTCCAATGAAGGTGAAGATATTCTTGGATTGGTGTTTATATTTCCTGAGTCGAAATCTAATGTAACCATCGAGTATGTCTCCCAGTAAAATATCTTTTGGTGGCATATTGCAGCCACTAATTGAATCCCTTGAACGAAGCCCCCGGCAAACAGGCCGACTTGTTGGTCAGGATGTAGTGCTACCTGCCCGAGAAGACATTCAGGCAGTTATAGCCCTAGATTCAGAAAACGATATTCACTTACTTATTTCACCGGCTGCAGTTGATGAGAGTCGTTTTCTGCAGCTTGAATTCCGCGGCCTCAAAATTGCTAACCGTGAATGGACTGTGGTTGGCAGGGTAACACAACAATATCTTGATATAACCTGTTCGACTGGCTCATTGCCATCTTTCCGGAGGCCCTTCTTGCGCTTTGCAGAAGATGTATTATACGAGATTTCCCGGGCAGGTATTCTTCCCGGTGACGCCGCCCACCGCACCGCTCTTCGCTGGAAACGCTTCTGGAGCGCTGATGTCTCTGCTGAAATCAGCATGAGATGGCTCCATGGCCTTTTTGGTGAGCTCACCTTTTTAATGGATCTGGTCCAACGATTTGGCCCCGCTGTTATTCGTGCTTGGAGTGGACCCCTCGGAAAGGATCATGATTTTCAAGTCGGAACCGACCTAGCCGTTGAGGTGAAAGCTTCCGTGGATGTGCCGTTTAAAATTCGCTGTAATATCCGTCAGCTTGACACCTCAATTTTCAAAAAACTTTATGTCGTCTGCTACCGCATAGTTTCCTCAGAAAACGGGGCCACTCTCTCAGCTATTGTTGAGGAGATTGAAAATATGATCGGTGACGATGAACAAGCTCTGGACAGTTTCCATGAGAAATTGGTCTCTGCCGGATACAGTCGTCAGCTGGAGCAGGTATATAATCAGTGCCCTCTGGAAATAAGCTCCGCGGCCGCATTCCTCGTTGATGATTTATTCCCTAAAATTGCGGAAAGTAGCTTTGTCAATCCACCTGATCACAGGATCACTGACATTAGATATACGTTACAATTGACCGGTATCGAAGCATTAACGCTTGATACAATTGAGCAAGAATTGGCTCATTTTGGAAAAAATAAACGGCCATGAAACCTCAAAATGAATTAGCCCTAGTCATTGCTTATTATCTTTCAAGATTCGATAAAAATGGCTACTTGACGCTTGGCTATAAAAGTTTTAACGAAGCCGCAAGGGAAGTAGGCAGAATTCTCGATGTAAAACCTAATACGGTAAAAAATATGCGAGACGAATTTGATCCATACCATCAAAATAGTCGGATTGGGTGGAAGAGGGAATTAAGAGGAAGCCGTTTAAAGATCCTGAAGGCTTTTCAAGAAACTGATGACGAAACTCTTTTAGAGATAGTTAAAGAGATACTATATAACATAGAATTTAAGAAGTCCGAAGAATACGGAGATATTCGAACTTTGTTTGGAGATAAAAAACAAGGATCTTATTTGAGATCTCCTATTTTTATTTTAAGGGGACCGACAGGAAAAAATGCGGAATCTTTATTCATGAAACATTTTCAGAATACCACTCAGCCAGTCAAGGGGAAGCTTATTGATTGCAGAGATTTAGGAAGTGGTTATGACTTTGAGATTCAAAATGAAAATGGATCGTACTTTATAGAAGTTAAGGGATTGTCTTTGAGCACCGGCGGTATTCTTTTTACGAATAAGGAATGGCAAACCGCACTAAGATATGGAGGAAAATATTATCTTGTGATAGTGAAGTATATTTCTGTCTCTCCAGAGATTATAATGAGTCAAAACCCGACTTTAAAACTTAAGGCACAGAAAAATATCTACACAACACTTCAAGTAAATTGGACTATATCTAATAAAATACTCTCTAACCTGAGAATGTAGTATTTTTGTTTAACTATTTCAGATTTTTCCCACTATGAAACTGTCTATGGATATCACGGAGACGCTTGTTGGTAACGTGGGTATAAATCTGGGTGGT
>JAUSIQ010000032.1 GCA_030647955.1 bacterium
GGCGGCTATTACCATGCTCGGACGATGGGGGTCGCCGGAGGACTTAATAGGGCCCACTATCTTTTTGGCATCTGATGCCTCTTCTTATATTACGGGTGCAGATATTGATGTAGACGGAGGGTGGCTTGCCAATGGACTGCCAAGGCAGGTCAGCTAAACCATTTTTTGATAGTGAGGAAAGGGAGATGAATGAAGAAACTCAAGGACTCATCCAAGCAATCAAGGCAATAATTTTTGATGTGGATGGGGTACTTACGGATAATACTGTCCCTTTCGAACGGGAAAAAGGAACAAGATACCGCAGTTACTACGATGGGCAAGGGACCTCACTGCTTCGAGCGGTTGGCATTCGTCTTTGTTTTATCACTAACGAGAAAGGTGAAAGCGCCGCGGGCATAGAGGACTTAATAAAGAAACTCAACAATCTTCCTTCCTCTCGGAGGGAGGATAGTCCCAATGGCTGGGAACATATCAAGCTCTACACCGGCATGGGCGGAGATAAAAAGGTAGTTGCTGCTGAAGAGTGGCTAACCGAAGTTGGTACCTCCTTCGATGAATGTGGTTTCATGGGAGATGATCTGGTTGACCTCGCTCTTATGAGAAGAGTCGCTTTCCGGGCCGCGCCGATCTCAGGCGAAGAGGTAATAAAGAAGATGTCTCACTTTGTTTCCTCCCGTCCCGGGGGACACGGCGCCATCCGCGATTTAGCTAACTTTATTCTTACCGCTCGCGGCATAGACCCTACCACTCTTCCTCCGCAGTAGTAACTCCTTTTGTAAGTCGGTAAGGAAAATTACGTGGTAATCCCCCATTATTGACGGTGGTATAATTCCATAGTAGTTTGACTACCGTATGAGAAACATCATCACTAATCACCTAGCTGAACACATAGATGTTTTTAGGGAAATCTCGGACAGCCACATTGATGTTTTAATTCAAGTCGCCAACTCTATTTGCGACTGCTACAAAAACGATAAAAAAGTAGTATTATTTGGTAATGGAGGCAGCGCGGCTGACGCCCAGCACATCGCTGCCGAATTGGTCGGCCGCTATACCATGGAGAGGAGGAGCTTGCCTGCTATTGCTTTAAATATAAATACTTCAGTGTTGACAGCTATCGCTAACGACTATCACCATCATCAAATTTTTGAACGTCAGGTGGAAGGACTGGTGAATCCCGGCGATGTAGTGATTGGAATAAGCACCAGCGGCAATTCTGAAAACATAATTCGCGGCATTCTAAAAGCCAAAGAAAAAGAGGCTCTGACTATTGCTTTTACCGGCCGTGACGGAGGGAAAATCAAAGACGTAGTTCATATAAGCTTTGAGGTGCCATCTGATAAAACTCCCAGAATTCAGGAGGTGCACATTACTGCGGGGCATATTATTTGCGAATTAGTAGAACAATCCCTTTTTGGTAATAATGATAAGTAATGGAGGATATCGACAAACGGCCGATCAAAATACTTTTCTACACTTTCACCCCTCGCGCTTTCCGAGCAACTCTCATCGGCCACCTTTACGAGATTTGCCAGAAATATCCGACAGTGCTTCTTTCGGAAAAACTGGATGACGCTACGGAGAAAATACTTAAAGACAGGAAATGGTTTCAAAATCTTGAAAAGATAGTACCCGTAAGGCAGTTTACGGGTAAACAAGGCAGTCTTTTTGCTCAGAACTTTCGCGCCTTCAGGCAGGCAAGGAAAACAATCAAAATTTATAAACCTGATGTAGTTGTTTCTGGCTCTGACTACAATTCTCTCTTTGAGCTCTATCTTTTTAGGTTCGCCAAACAGGCCGGCTCCACCACGATAGCAATTCAGCCCTCGCTCCCTCTCGGCGAAACGAAAATAGTCCAACGATGGATTGATCTCACAAATATATACGAAAGGTTCCCTGGTTTTATACCTTTCCCCCCTAGGAATGTAGCTGTTCATGTAAGAAAACAGTTCGGGCATTTTCTTATTTATTGGCTGATGCCGATTCTCGCCGGACAAAAACCTTTTATTGGAAAATCGAGTTATGTCCTAAAAGCAGGAAATTCAGGGATGAGGGACGCTGACTTTCAAATCGTCTTTTCGAAGAAAGATTTTGAGCTGTTTAGAAAAAGTGGTGTGCCAGAAGAGAAGCTTCGCCTTCTATCACACCCTTTTTCTAGACAATCGACTAATGCGGTTTTTGAAAAACTATATGAGCTGGGAGGGTGGCCAAAGAAAGCCAGCGGCCGAAGCGTAAGCATCATGCTGCCCAACGAAATCACCTTTGGATTTCATGATAAAAATTGGCAACTTATCTCTCGAGATAAAAGAGAAAGGGAATGGCAGGAAATCGTTTCGATTATAGCCTCCGCTCTCCCCGGCTGGAAAATTTATATAAAACCCCACCCTGACGGCAGAAATCTTTCTATTCTCAAGGAGAAATTTCAGGCAATCTCGAGCGACGTTACAGTAGCAGATCCACGTAGCGCAGCGGAGGCATATACTAAAATTAGCGATGTTGTTGTTGGGCTTCCGCCGCCAGCAAGCACCACTCTATTTACCGCACTCATGCAATCGCCCCAAAAACCAGTATTAGCCATCGATACGCTCAAAGAAGTTATAGGAGATTACTACAAAGACTTTAATGGTATTGACTATATTACGGACAAGGACAAGCTTATTCAGACCCTCAAGTTAATTAAAACTAATAAATATCGAAAAGGTAGTTCTGTAACTCAATTAAAGAATTTCAATGATGCAGCAGAAATGATTGGATCCCTCCATAAGGTAAAGCAACAGAAATGAGCATCTTAAGAGCTCTGAAGGCATTAATAAGGCGGACTATCGGAACTGACTTCTGGATCGCGCTTAAACGCTGGCGAATGAAACATAGTCGACGAATGGTAAAAACGAAGTTAC
>JAUSIQ010000021.1 GCA_030647955.1 bacterium
TGGAAGACGCCACCACCGGATCTAGAGGGAAATAAGATGCCAATATGTTTCTTCATGAAGTCGTGGGCAGAGTTTTGCCTACAGCTTTCAAATCTTCCTCAAGCATAAGGCGAATAAGTTCTTTGAATTTGAATTGGGGATTGAAGCCGAAGGCATTTTTGGCTTTGGAAATATCGCCAACAAGCACAGTCGTTGTCGCCGGTCTTAAGAACTTGGGATTGATTTTGACGTATTGTTTGGGGTTGAGTCCCACGGCAGCGAAAGATTCATCTACCCACTCCTGCACTGAATGAGTCTCACCGGTACAGATAATGTAATCATCTGCTTTTGGTTGCTGCATGATGCTCCACGCGGTCTCCATATATTCCTTGGCATAACCCCAATCAATCTGTGCCGAGAGGTCACCGAGTTCCAATTCGTTTTGGAGTCCTGCGTAGATTCGGGCAACGGACTTAGTTACTTTTCTCGTGAGATATTCTTCAGGGCGGCGAGGGGATTCGTGGTTGTAGAAAATGGCGGTGGCCACGAACATATCGTATGTTTCGCGGTAGAACTTGGAGATAACGTAGGCTAAAACTTTAGCGCAAGCATAAGGACTCTGGGGGTAAAAGGGAGTAGTTTCTTTTTGAGGGGTTTCCATCGCCTTCCCGAAAATATTGGAGGAGAGCGGCTGGAAGTATTTAATTTTAGGATTTAATTGCTTAATGATCTCTAAAATTCTCCCCACGGCGGCGCCAGTCACGTTGTATTGAAAATCAACCATGTCATAGCTCCAGCCAACGTGGTCCTGATCGGCTTCATTGTAGATCTCGTCAGGCTCTACATCTTTCACAACTCGGTAGAGAGAGGTAGCGTCTAAAAGATCACCGCGGTGCAGGGTGATTTTGTCTACGAGATGCTCAATATTACGAGTGTTACCAGTGGCAGACTTTCGATAGAGTCCGTGCACTTCGTATCCCTTCTCGAGCAGCACTTCGGCAAGGTAAGAGCCGTCTTGACCTGTAATACCTAAGATTAAAACTTTTCTCATAATCTTATTTTCTACCCACCACTCGGAATTTGGGAAGAGGGACGATGAATTTGCCGCCCTTCTTTAGCCAGTCTTTTTCGCGTTTGTAAAAAGTATCAAAGAATGCCCAGGGAGAGACAAAGAAGTAATCGGCATCTTTCCGGGCTTTCTCTTCCGGTACGATCGGGATTAAAGTTCCGACAGTGTACTTGCCCCATTTTTGTTCATCTTTATCAGCGGCGGCTTTAATCAGTTTATTATTCAAGCCGTAGTACTGAAGGATAGTATTACCTTTGGTTGAGGCGCCATAGACATAAACTTTTTTACCCTTCTTCACTTCACGCTTAATAAAATCCAGGGCTTTTTTCCGGTTAGCTTGGAGCCTCTTGGCGAAAGCTTTGTAATCGTATTTCGGTTCTTTGTATTTGATACTGCCATTCTTCAAGTGACGGGCGAAGAGGCGATAGCTGCCGCCGTTGATAGTATTCTCTTCCACTTTGAAAATTTCCAAGCCATTTTTCTCAAAGAGATAAACGAGTGATGGGTAGGAATAAAATTCTAAATGTTCGTGGCATAAATTTCCCAGGTCGTTTTTTTCGATCATCGGCTTTAAGGTCATTAACTGGGCGATGAAAATACCTTTTTTGTCGAGTGCTTTGGCAGCATCACTAATAAACAAGTTTGGATTTTCCATGTCGTAGAACATGCCGATAGCGGTAATTACTTTCGCATATTTATTACCCATCTTTTTCTGCCAGTTTTTGTAAGTCCAGAAATCGGCAATGACGTGAGGAGTGACTTTACGCAGATATTTAGTGAGATTGGTAGCCGGCTCACATCCTACGCGAACAATTGACTTGGGGTAGAACTTAAGCATCGTGCCGTCGTTAGCACCAATATCTAAAACGACATCTCCTTTCTTGAGTTTAGCTATTTTAGTGGCTCGCTCTGCGATTTCTTTTAAATCAGCGGTGATGACGGGATTAATGCCGGAGCGATACCAATAGTGACGGGCATAGAGAAGTTCTTGGGGAGCGGTGTGCTTTAGCTGAAGAAGATCGCAGTTTTTACAATGAGCCAATTCCAACGGAGCGCGAGGCGTTTTCTCCTTCCTGCCCTTAACAAAGGTGGAGATGTAAAGATTACCAATGCTGAAAACTTTCTCGAGTTTGCCCGAGCCGCAGACGCGGCAGGTTTTCCGGGTAGTGGTGCGGGAGATTTCCATAATAACGTGGTCTAGTATAGCGAAATCGGGCTTAAAGACAACTTTTACATTAGTTATCCCCAGTCGGGGGGGGCTTAAGTGGTACAATATAGGCATTATGAAAAATAAACGAAACTTTATTGTTTTAGGCATTTTAGCATCGGTTTTGGTCGTTGGCTTGCTTGCGGTTCCCGCAGAGACCAAGGCTCAAACATTAAGTGTTGACGAGATAAATAATCAAATTAATACCTTACTCCAGCAATTGGTTGCCTTGCTGACGATGCAGCTACAGGATCTCCAGCAGCAATTAGCCGCTAAGCTTGGGCAGCAGCCAGCTGTGACTACTCCTTCTCCAGCCGCCGCCGCAACCACCACCACCACTACTACAACAACAACTACCACTACAGCTGCTGCTGACAATAAGCCCCCGAGGGTCAACATCGTTTATCCTTACGGCGGACTTGACCTTACTACCTTAACCCCCATTGATATCACCGCTTCAGCTGTGGATGATGACGGCACGATTACCAAGGTAGAATTTTTTGATGGCACAAATTTACTCGGAACTCATACCGGCTCCATAGGTCCCTGGAGCGTAAGATGGAATAATGTATCAGCAGGCGAACATGTCCTTACGGCTAAAGCTACCGATAACGGAGGGACTGCGACTACTTCAGGTCCGGTTACGACTACTTCGGCGCCGGTTAACCTAACGGTTCAGCCTGCCGGTGCGGGTAATTCTGGATTTACGGATTCACCCCCGACAATTACTATCGCGACCGGTATTACGACTAATGCTCTGACGGCTACGGCTACAGTTGCTACTTATGCAGGCAGCATTACCAACGTTGTGTGGTCTCGCGCTGCCAGCACTACATCTGATGGGGCATATGTGACTGATGCCACCTCGCCTTATAACGGTAATGCGACCCTCGCAACAGGCACTCATACGATCTCCGCCATAGTCACTAACAGTCAGGGGTCTACAGCCAGGACCGCATCTACAACTGTAACGACTCTCTAGGCAGTATTAATTAGCTGCACAATAAGGAAAACCGCCGTCAACGGCGGTTTTCCTTATTGCTATCGTTGCTTACCAACAAAATTGAAGCTCTCCTTATCTTGGGAGTAGCCGGATTGGATTTCCTCCAGCCCGTATTTTTTGAAAATGGCGGGATAAGGATGGATATAGCTTTGGCTGGAGAGTGGAATGCTCTCGGAAAGTTTTGAGAGGTCGCGCTTTTGGGCAGCGTCGTTATAGACAACGTATCCCTTAAAGTGTTTCTGGATTACACCACAGACTTTTTCAAGATCCTCCGGCGCGAGATAAGCGAAGATGCCATAGCTAAAGATTAAATCCGCTTTCTTTAGGATATCTTGATATTTTTCGATGTTTCGGATGTCATCAGCAAAAACTTGAATTCGGGAGTTGTTCAGCTCTTTAGCTCGATCAATGATTTGCGGGGTGATATCTACTCCGTAGAGATTCAGGTGCGGATATTTATTGGCTAGATGTTCTAAGTGGCGGAGGAAGCCGCAGCCTAATTCAAAAACAGTTTTGACTTTTTTAGTTTCGATGAGATTTTCAATCTCCCTTAGATAGTATTTGGGAATAGGGGTTTGGTTGAAGCTTTTAAGATACTCGGCGCCCCACTCTTTCCAGAATTTGTTATTGAGTTCTTCGGTTGTCAGGGAGCGATTTCTGTAAAAGTAGTAGTCAAAATAAGCGTTGTTTAGAGCTTTTCTCACGAATGGAGTTTGGTGGAATTTTCTTGGCTTGTAGCCCAAGTAAAAAAGAACTGCCCCGACGGGCTTAAGCAGCTTTATTAACAGAGACCTCATTTAAT
>JAUSIQ010000022.1 GCA_030647955.1 bacterium
AGGCTTTAGCGGCGGCGCAAGGAGGGTGATATAATTCAGAGCCATTTTGGAAGTAAAGGCCAAGATGATAAAGGATGAGGGGAGGGTTCGACCAGGCTCGTCCTTTCCTGCCTGCCGGCAGGCAGGTCATCTGGCTTTACGACAAAATGGCTCTAGAATTTGAAACCGAGAGAGGATCAAGAAAGGGGTGGGGGAGCGGTATCATTGATAATGAGCCCTGTGGACATAGTATTTGACACATAATAGGTTTATTGATATAAAAGGTAAGTAGATGCTTCATATCTTTTTCATAAACTTGTCAAAAGGTTGACAGCTGGTGCGCTATTTGATAGATTAACCCTTTGATGCACAGCCTTGACTTATAGATATTCCGTGATAGTATAAAATTTAACTATAAGTGAACGTCGGCTATTTATTACAGAAAGGATTCCAGTCTGGGATCCGCAACTAACACATTTTATGTCTAATTTAGACAAAAACATTAAAGCTGTGGTGGCAGGTTTGGTAAAGCCGCTCTCTACCCGCAATCGTGATATCGTGTCACGACGTTTTGGATTGACTAATGGTCGAATCGAGACTCTTGAATCCATCGGTCAGACCTACGGAATTACTCGAGAGAGAGTTCGGCAGATCGAAGACTATGTGTTGAAAAATCTTCGTACCGAAGTGGCGGGAGTGGCTGGAGCTAAGGCTAAACCTTACTTTGATTTAGCGGCGGACCTTCTTTCTCAACATGGCGGGTTTTCTTCCGAGGAATCTCTATTTAAAAACTTCAGCGGGGCGATCGCCTACAATGTGGCCAACGCTTCCTTGGCTTTTCTCCTTTCTTTGAACCCGGATTTTGGCAAGAAAAACGAAGGAGATGATTTATATGCCTTTTGGTATTTAAATGATGGTTCTCGAGAGGTGCTCACTAACTTAGTTTCCACCACTGTCTCGGCTTTGCAGGAAAAGAAAACTTTACTTCCCGAAGCGGATTTGTATAACTTGTATAAGACTCGCACAAAGAGCAAGGTAGCTTCTACTTCAGCCTTCCTTTCCGCTATCAATATCTCCAAACAGATCGATAAGAATATCTTCTTGGAATATGGTTTGGCCAGTTGGCCGGAAATCAAGCCTCGTGGAGTGCGAGATCGTGCTTACTTAGTACTCAAAAAAGAGAGTAAGCCAAAGCATTTTCGAGAGATCACCAGCTTGATAAATGTGGCAAGTTTTTCTACTAAGAAAGCTAATGTGCAGACGGTCCACAACGAACTCATCAAAGACAATCGTTTCGTCTTAGTGGGACGCGGAATTTATGGCTTAGTAGAGTGGGGCTACAAATCCGGAACTGTTAAAGATGTATTAGTAGATATCTTAAAAGAATCTTCCAAGCCTTTGTCTAAGACCGAGTTGGTGTCCAAGGTGCTTTCCTCTCGGTATGTCAAAGAAAATACCATTTTGCTCAATTTACAGGATGGCAAAGTCTTCTCCAAAAAGGGAGATGGAACCTACACTCTTAAGAATGCTTAAGCCTTCAGTATTTAACAAACCCCCCGCCTTGGCGGGGGGGTTTTTGTTAAATTCATGATCTTTGTGGTATAATTACAACAATGAATCCTGTGGATTTTAGCTTTATATTTCAGACAACTGGTTTTGGACTAGATGTATTATTCTCCTTGTGGTGGATTTATGTACCGATCATTCTCTTTGTGAGTTTTATAGCGGCTTGGCAGCACTACATCCATGAAAAATATTTAGAATCTCTAGAGTGGACTACCCTGCAGATTAAGCCTCCTCCTACTTTAGATCGCACCTTAAAGGCTGTAGAACAAATCTTTGCCGGTATTCATGGAATTTACATTGGTCCGGTAAACTGGAAGGATCGTCTTTTGCGGGGAAAGGTGCAGGATTGGTTTTCATTGGAGATCGTCGGTATTGATGGGGTAACTAATTTTTACATTCGAACTCTGGCGCAGTATCAAGGTATTGTGGAGTCGAATGTTTTTGCGCAGTATCCGGATGCGGAAATTGTTGTGGCCGAAGATTACATTAGAAAATGGCCTCAGCGATTACCAAACGCCGAGATGGATCTCTTTGGCATGGAGTTATTACTGGCCAAAGAAAGTGCTTACCCGATTCAAACTTACCTGTACTTTGAAGAAAAGCCCGGCGGCCCGGATAATCTTAAAAGTATTGATCCCTTATCTTCTGTTTCGGAAGTTTTTAGCACTTTTCGTCCGGGGGAAAATTTTGTCATTCAGATTTTGATGCGACCGACCGGAGACGGTTGGAGTAAAGAGGGGCAGACGATTATCGATAAGATGTCTGGGAAGGAGCCAAAGTCGAAGCCCGATGCCTTAGAGAATATTTTTAAATCGATCGATGGTTTGTTTTTAGGCGGATCGGCTGAAAAAGAAGATGCGCCCAAAGACAAGAAACTTTCCTCCCGCGAAGAAGATATTGCCAAAGCTATTGGTAAGAAGGTGGCGAAGCTCGGTTTCGAAACTAGTATCCGTTTGTCTTACATAGCCAAAAAGGAAGTTTTCCATCGACACCACTTTGCCGGAATCATGGGAGCTTTGAAACAGCTTTCCACCTTGAACTTAAATAGCTTTAAGCCCAATTCCGCCACGGTTACGTACTCCAAGGGAATGTTTTATAAACTATTTCCTTCGGATAAAGGTTTTTTTGCGGAGCAAAGAACTTTGGAGAGAAAATTAAGGCTTTATAAAGATTTGCGTGAGCGCACTTTCCCGCAAAAGTTTTTCATATTTAACACGGAAGAGATGGCCACTATTTACCATTTACCGGGAATAGAAGTGCGAGCGCCGTTGTTCCCTCGAGTGCAAGCCAAGAAAGGACAGCCGCCAGCTGGTTTACCGTTGGAGTAGCTTATCATTTGAGAAATTCATCAAGTTATAAAGTTTATAAAGTGCAGATCGATTCTTACTTGACGAACTTGATGGACTTTATAACTTTATAACTTAGTCTTATGTCTACTGACGATAAAATTTTATTCGGTGAGGTCAATTTCCGCAATGAACGGGCTCGTTTTGGTATTAAAACAGACGATCGCCGCCGCCACATGTATGTGATCGGAAAGACGGGGATGGGGAAGTCGGAAATGCTTAAGACTTTGGCTATTCAAGATATTCAGGCCGGTCACGGTTTGGCATTTATTGACCCGCACGGTGATACCGTGGAAGATTTACTTGACTATGTTCCCGAAGAGCGCATCCAAGATGTGATCTATCTTAACCCGGCGGATTTGCATTTCCCCATCGCCTTCAATGTTATGGAGCAGGTGGATGCCGATAAGCGGCACTTGGTGGCCGATGGGGTGATGAGCGTTTTTAAAAAGATCTGGGTGGATGTGTGGTCTCCGCGTATGGAGTATATTTTAAATAATACGATCTTGGCTTTGTTGGAAATTCCGGATGCCACTATTTTAGGGATCAACCGCATGTTTGCCGAGAAGGATTACCGTAACTATATTGTCAATCAGTTGAAAGATCCTCTGGTCAAAGCTTTCTGGACGCAGGAGTTCGCCAAGTATCAAGAAAAGTTTGCCACGGAAGCTACGGCGGCGGTGCAAAATAAGGTGGGACAATTTACCTCCTCTTCTTTAATTCGCAATATCATCGGACAGCAAAAGTCCAGCTTGAATATGCGTCAAATTATGGACGAACAGAAGATTTTGCTGGTCAACATTTCCAAAGGAAGGGTAGGAGAAGATGCTTCACGGCTTTTGGGAGCATTGATTATTACCAAACTGCAATTGGCGGCGATGTCACGGGTGGATGTCCCCGAAAAGGAGCGTAAAGATTTTATTTTAATGGTAGATGAATTCCAAAACTTTGCCACCTCCTCTTTTGCTAATATTTTGTCCGAGGCCAGAAAATACCATTTGAGTTTGGTTATTGCCCATCAGTACGTGGCCCAGATGGAAGAGGAAGTCAGTGATGCGGTGTTTGGCAACGTCGGGACGATTGTGGCTTTCCGGGTGGGGGCGGAAGATGCCGAGTTGTTGGAAAAAGAACTCGCTCCTGAATTCTTGGCCACCGACATTGTGAATTTGGGCACGCGCCAGATTTATTTGAAGCTAATGATTGACGGCGTCGCTTCCAAAGCTTTTTCGGCGGGTACGATGGATACCCCTCCTCGTTTGCCGGTCAGTAATCGAGAAAGAATTATCGAATCGTCCCGAAAATTGTATGCGTCGACTTCCGCAGAAGTGGAAAAAGCGATTGGGGAGTGGTCGGCCACCAACTTCCAGAAACCGGCCGGTCCTTCCGAGGGCATGCCACAACGTCAGCCCGGAGCTTATCCTTACAGCGGGGGAGCGCCTCGACCATCACAAGACAGACATCCGAACTTTGATCAAGGACGAGATCTGGGTCGTCCGTTTCGCCAAGGCTCCAGTCCGGTGAGCCGTCCTCCTTCAATTACCCCACCTCCGCGGAATAATCCTTCCGGCCCTGTTTCTTTGCAGGATGCTTTGCGTAGTGGCCCGGTAGATTTTAAGGGAAGAAAAATGGAACAGAATTCTCCTCGACCCCCGGTAAAATTAGATGACCTTCGTCAGGTTCTTCAGAATGCCATCAAAAAAGAACCCTCTAAAGAAGAGTAACTTCGTACACCTTGCTCTGTGAATTTGTCTCGCAGTCTTTTAGTGCTAGCATTAGATAAAGATTCTTGAAAACTAGAGGACGGTCATGGCAGACTTGCCGGAAGAAGTACCTGGTCTAGACAGCGAAGAATATCCAGAAGAGAAGGAACCTTTCCAGGAATCAAACGAAGAGACGACGGATTCCGCTTTTTCTGATGGTGGTCATGCCTGGGGCTTTGTTATCGGATTAGGGGCGTTATTGCTCGTAGTCATTTGGGCTCTAATGCTAATACCGAGACGTACGGAAGTAAAACCTGTTCCGGTGCCGGCGCCAATATTATTTCATCCTCCGGCGCCAGCGGTGCTTGTTGATCAGCTGGTAAAAGAGATTCAAGATGGCGAACTTCCTTCTCTTCAAGAAGAGGGAGTGATTGGGCTAGCGGGGGAGTATAAGATGCATGATCAGTTAGTTAATTTTAAGCACGAACCGACCGATAAATATCTTGAAAAGATCGTAGACTTTTTACACCTTAAATCCAACGCCTCTCGATCATTTTTTTCGATAAAGATAAAACTGCATAACGACCATAATATAAACGGAGCGAAAACGGGAATATTGCCCAACGGAGCTATTTTTTATGCCGCCTCCTCGATATTGCGGGCTCAGAATGAAGCGGAGGTGGCCGGAATATTGGCTCATGAAATTGGTCATTTGGTCTCAAGACATTATGCGAAAGAGCGACGAGCCTGGCAAAATGTTACTCGATTAGAAAATAAGTTCATAAAGGAAGCTAATCTGAAGGGCATGATCGCTATAAGAATGGCCAAAGATCGCTTGTGGGGCACAATGTTGCTTCCGGGATCGATGGATACTAATCAGCAGTTGGAGGCAGATAAAAAGGGTCAGGAGATTCTCCGTGATGCTGGCTATGAGTCAGACGCATTTTTAAACCTGTTACATGCGTATACAGTCGGTATCTCGGACATTACTCCTAGGATTCTAATGAATCAACGCACTCGAGAAGCGGAAAAGAATCAATTCCAGGGCAAATCTTTTATCGTTGCCACTCCCGAAGAGTTCCGCGCCATCCAAAAAAACCTCAAAAATTTCTTAGATAAGCAGAAGTGATCCGCTTTACATATATCGTTGGGCGGATTTTAATTTCGGCCCATACTTGCGAAAATGAGGTTTTTAAGTTAAAATAAGTTGAACTTTTTATAATAACCGTCCCTAGCTCAATTGGCAGAGCAGCTCCCTTTTAAGGAGAAGGTTCTGAGTTCGATTCTCAGGGGACGGACATTACAACATCAAAAAAGGGCCGATCGGCCCTTTTTTGATGTTGTAGATATGGTTACGTCTCCAGTGAATGCCAATTGGCATTCACGATGAGAATCGAACGCCGGAGCTTGTCCCCATCAGTAGATGGGGACGCGAGGCGGTGGCTAGCCCGAACCGAGTGGCTGACGAGGTGAGAGGCGAAGCCGATTCTCAGGGGACGGACAAATATAGAAAAACCAGGTCAACCTGGTTTTTCTATATTGTAAGGTGATGTCTAAAAGTGCTTATTTTAGGGCATATTTACTACTTGCATTTGAGGCGTAAATGCGCTATAATATAAGTATATAGTACTTTTAATAATTCCACGCATTCTTTTGGGTTCGATTTCCAACACACATTTGCCGGTATGAAAAACTGGCACACTCAAGGAGACGCTCAGATGAGAACGCATGGAAAGATGATCGCAACCGTAGTTGTGGTGGTGCTCATTATCGTACTGTTGGCCTGGAAGTTCTGGCCGGCGGGAGACGAGAAGTACATGAATCGAGAGATCCCCATCTCGGTTATGATGCGGCATCCGGTCTTGCTCAACGGCAAGGCAGCCCCGGGACGACTGTTCGAGTTCGTGAATCGCGGCGGACCCCTGGGTCCTTCCGTGATCATACCGCTCAAGAACAGGGCGGGAGTCGACCTTGTGCGACATGATCCAGCCATGACGGCCGGAACCATCAAGCTCGTGGACGTTGACATACCAGAGATGATGGTGGATCTGGTGAGATACCCGGCGGGTACTATTCGAGTGGTGTACTTCAACGTGCATCACATCGAGCCCCAGGTTGTCGACCCGGTACCGGCTATCCCCAGAATGGGAACGGGGAACTGACTAACGGCACCGATGAGGGCCGCCGCGCAATGCGTGGCGGCCCGTTTTCTTTGTTAACAGAGCCTTAAGAAGATCTCCGACCATGTCCGGGGTGGGGCAACGCTCGAGGGAATCGTGTGGGGCGGGCTGGTCATTCAGCTCAATCCCCGCTACGGCTTGGGGCGTCAGAGGACAATTCCGGTGAGCGGAGCGCCGCGCAACGAGTGATCGCCGGGAGGCGGCTGGGTCAGTAAGACCAGCCGCCTCCCGGGCGGTTTTTTTGTTTTTAAGCAAGTTCTGTTATATTGAGTTCCACATGATTATTTCCGTTTACGTCAAAATTCGGTCCAAGAGAGTTGGAGTTTTTCAGAGAGGGGAAGATTATGAGGTAAGAGTCAAAGCGCCGCCGGCAGAAGGAGCGGCTAATGAGGAAGTAATCGAATTACTAAGCGAATATTTTCAAATTTCCAAGTCCTTGATCAAAATCAAGGCAGGACATACTTCTAAGAGGAAAATAATTGAGATTGAAACCGGCGAGTAATTATCGCTCTTCTTTGATTCGCGCAAAGATGAAAAAGGCGAGAATGAAAAAAGGAATCATGGCTAGTACGCCATTGCGTTGATTGCCAGTGAACGAAGAAAGAGCGCCGAAAACAATTGGTCCGGTCGTGGCCGCAATCTTGCTAGCGAAGCCGTTGAAACCAAAAAATTCAGAGCGTTTTTCAGGAGGAACCATTTTGCTCAGCCAGGAGCGGGCGGTCGCTTGAGAAGAGCCCATCACCATTGAACCGATCAAAACAGCTAGATAAAAGATTTCTTTCGTTTCAGCTAAATAAATAACAAAAGTTAGGATTGCCCAGCCGGCTACGGCAAAAAGTAGAATGGGCTTTGATCCTTTTTTATCGCTTAACCAGCCGAAGAAGGCCGTGAACGGAAAAGCTAAAAGTTGAACAAGCAATAACAGGAAAGCAATTTCTTTAATACTCATTTGCAGAGTGGTTCTGGCGAAAAGTGGCATGAAGGTGAACATCGTGACGAGGGCGTCGTTGAAGAGGTAAAGACCAAATAGAAACCAAGCAATATTGCGATATTCTCTGAAATGTTTTACGGTATGCCAGACTCTTTGGAAAGCTTTACGAGTGAGCTGGGGAAGCGGATGACGAGTACGGTGTAGAATATTTTCATCTTTTAAGAAAAGAAAAGCGGGGATAGAAAACAGTAGGAAGAAAAGGGCAGTTAGAGGAAAGGTGAGTTTATAAAGGAATAAATTATCCTCATAACCTTGGCCAAAGAGGGGTTGGAATAGCAGTAAAGCGGCAACGCCACCTACATAGCCCAGGCCCCAAGCAAATCCGGAAATTTTTCCGACAGTTTCTCTGGTGGAGATGTGACCCAAAAATGAGTCGTAGATTGTTTGAGAAATTTCAAAAAAGATGTTGGCGGCAATGAACAGAAGCGAAGCCCACAAAAGCGTTCCGGAGCCCGTGAAGAATAGCAGGGCGGTGCCTCCCATGGAAAGACTGCTAAAGATCGTGAATTTTATCTTTTTGCGTCCGTCCTCATCGGCCATAGCTCCGATAATCGGGGCAATGAGGGCGCCAATTAGGATGGAAACACTAGTGATTAACCCCCAGTAAAAATCGCCAAGTTTTGCCCCGGCGATTACTTCTCGATAGAAAATGGGAAAAACAAAACTGACTACAATTAAGGCGTAGGCGGAATTGGCAAAGTCATAGAACGCCCATGATAGAATTTCTTTTTTGGAAATAATCTTAAGCCAGCTCTTCATTGGTAGTATTTAATTTAGGTTCATTGTATATTAATGGGTAAATGATTAAAAGACCGAAAATCGGCGTACTGATGGGTGGGCCTTCGGCGGAGCACGAGGTCTCTTTGGCGAGCGGAGAGCAGGTTTTAAAGCATTTGGATAATAAAAAATATCTGCCGGTACCGGTGAAGATTTCTAAAGCTGGGCAGTGGTTTTTAAATGGCCGCGTGGCTCATTATCTCGATGTGTTTAAGAAAATTGATGTGGCTTTTTTGGCCTTGCATGGAGAGTTCGGGGAAGATGGCAAAATTCAGGGATTGTTAGATTTTCATGGAGTTAAATATACCGGTTCTAGAGCAGTGGCGTCAGCTTTAGCGATGGACAAGTTAAGAAGTCGAAAGCTTTTTAATTTGGCGGGTTTAACTACGCCTAAAACTTGGTTCATTCCGAAAGATTCTCTAGCGGATGCAAAAATTGCCTTTCCCGTGATGGTGAAGCCGCGTTCATGCGGATCTTCAGTCGGCATGATGCCCGTGGACAATAAAAAAGAGCTTCAGAAAGCTCTAAGGTTAGCCAGGAAGTTTGATGAGGATGTTTTGGTGGAAGAATATCTAAAAGGAGTAGAGGTGACTTGTGGAGTTCTGGAGGATTTTAATGGGAAAAAGCACTTTGCTTTACCAGTAACTGAAATTATACCTCTCCGTGAGAGCTTCTTTAATTATAAATCAAAGTATACCACGGGTGCAAGTGATGAAATTACTCCGGCGCGGATAAGTGCCAAAGAAACCAAAAAAGTCCAAAAAGCGGCTATAAAAGCCCATCAACTTTTGGGCTGTGCGGGCTATTCGCGAAGCGATTTCATCCTGGTAAAAGACAGGGCTTATCTCTTGGAATTGAATACTTTGCCGGGAATGACTAAAACTTCTCTTTTGCCTCAAGGAGCGGCAGTAGCTGGCTTAACTTTCCCAAATTTGTTAGACATAATCATTAAAAGTTCTTTGTAGGAGTGGGTCTTGGCCAATAAATGGATAGAGTTTGCTAATCCAGAAAAATATCGCCTAGTAGATTTGGGTCGACCGGCTGTTTTTCTTATCCCGGTCAGTAAATTAAAACAAGAGATTGGGCGGGAGACGACCATCGAAGATCATATTGATCAATTTCTTCTTAAGAAATTTGGATCATTTACAAAAATCAGTTTTCCCAGCTTTGGAGTCTGGAGTAAGGGCGAGGAAGTGATCAATGATGACTGTGTTCAGTGGAAGGTATCCTTCAGTGACAAGCGTAAAATTCCCCTGCTGTTGGCCAAGCTGGCCGAGGTTGCCTTTTTGATAGGGGAAGAATGTATTTACGTTGAGGCCGGGCAGTACGCCGCCCTCATTTATCCGTCCAAAAAGTAGTCCCGCTAAGCGGGATTTTTTAATTTAAAGAAAGTAAAAAAATGTTTTTAAAGTTGTGGATATTGACGTGCGGAGATATACCCTTGGCATGATATAATTTACAAAGGGTAAATGAATTTAATGAAGCAGTTTTCTAAACCAAAAAGAATCCAATTGGGTTTTCTTGTTAGTCTTTTAATTTTTAGTTTTGGCGTATCATTTTTTTGGACAGAACTTACTCCATTTGCTCGAGCTGGTGTTCCGAAAATTTTAAGTTTTCAAGGAAGGTTAACAGATTCTTCCGGTAATCTTCTGGGTAGTGGTGGTACAAATTATTATTTCAAATTTTCCATCTATAGCGCCTCTAGCGGTGGCACAAAACTTTGGCCGTCAACTGATCCATCGTCGGTTACCATAAAAGTTACCCAAGGGGTTTTTAATGTTTTAATCGGTGATACTTCAGCTAGCTTTCCAGCTTTAGATATAGATTTTGATGGCAGTGATTATTTTTTAAGGGTTGACGTATCTGATGACAACTCTGATTTTGAAACTTTAGCTCCGCGTCAGAGAATTGTAGCCTCCGGTTTTGCCATTAATGCCGACACGGTCCATGGTGGCAGATTTATTAATGCTTCAGGGGTGGGGCAGTTCGGAAGTTTGTCGACAGTCTCTTATTCTCGATTTGGTACGGCAGTTACATCTCATGCCCTCTCCGTTTCTTCTGATGCTCTAATCAGTGGAATTTTGGAAACTGATTCCCAAGTCTTTTTTGACTCTTCTGCTTCGGTGGCCGGTAGCTTTGAGCTTACTAGTGCTTTAAGCAAATTAGCAATTAACGCCGGTGGTTTTATCGACACTACTTTGGAGGTAGGAGGTACTGCTTCCGTCTCCGGCACCCTCACTCTTGCCGGAATCATCTCTTCCTCTAATACCGGATCAAATTCTTTCTCCGGAGGGCTAGAGGTGTCTAAGGGAGTACATGCTTCTACGGGATTGTCTACTGGAGCAGATTTAAGTGTTGCTAAGGACATTATCTTTTTCGGAGAAATTAAACCCGATGGTGTTCTATGTACTGATGGGCAGATCTTAAAAAAGACTGGCGCTAATGATTGGGATTGTGCAACTGATTCCACCGGTGGAGGGGGAGCGGCGGTGGGCCTTAATGAATCGGGGGGAAGTTTCAGTAATGTGACTTCCATATCTTTTAGTAGTTCTGCTTTTAATGTCACTTTTCCTAACGAAGCACTCGTTAAACTCGACTATGACAATGGCCCCGCCTCCAGAACTGCCGCCCAAACTATCTCCGGCCTCTGGACTTTTACGGGCGGCGCCTCTTCCTCTTCCGGCTTTGAAATCACCACCGGCAACTTCGGCTTAAACGCCGGCGACAACACCGACACTAGTCTCGAAGTCGGCGGTACCGCCAGTATCTCCTCCACCCTCACTCTCGGCGGAATCATCACCAGCAACAACACCGGCAGCAACTCTTTTAGTGGAGGATTAGAAGTATCCAAAGGAGTCCATGCCACCACCGGCCTATCCACCGCCGGCTCTCTCACCGCTACAGGAGTCTTCCTCTTAGGAGATAACGGCGACCTCGGCTCCATTGATACCAGCGATTGGGACATCTCCGCCGCCGGAGCCTTAACCGGCATTACCGGCATTACCAATGACGGGGTCTACACCCAAACCGGCACTAGCGCCAACACCTTCACCGGCCCCTCTTCTTTCTCCGGCGGAGTCTCCATCTCCACTAACTTTGAATTAACCGGCAATACTAGATTCGGTCTCAATGCCGGCGACAACACCGACAGCTCTTTAGAAATCGGCGGCACCGCTTCTATCTCCGGCAAAGTTAAATTCGGCAACAACGCCTCCGTCTCCGGCAATGTCTGGATCACCGGCTATGCCTCTTCTTCCACCACCTTTGGATCAAACCTAGTAGATTGCGATACCGCCGCGACTTCCAAACTCCTCTGGGATGCCGCCACCGGCAAGTTCTCCTGTGGA
>JAUSIQ010000024.1 GCA_030647955.1 bacterium
AGGCTTTAGCGGCGGCGCAAGGAGGGTGATATAATTCAGAGCCATTTTGGAAGTAAAGGCCAAGATGATAAAGGATGAGGGGAGGGTTCGACCAGGCTCGTCCTTTCCTGCCTGCCGGCAGGCAGGTCATCTGGCTTTACGTCAAAATGGCTCTAGTATTTGAAACCGAGAGAGGATCAAGAAAGGGGTGGGGGAGCGGTATAATGTCATCACATAAATCAAAAAGCCCGGAAACGGGCTTTTTAGTGATTGCGCCACGACACCGCGCCAATTGGCGGAGTATGACATGACACTTGGCGCAATGTCGCGACACTGCCAAAGTTGTGGCGCAATGCTTGGCGCACCCTAGATCATGCCGCCACCAAGACTAGGAAGCTTGAAATTTACTGCTTCAGTAAGATGTTCCTTTTGAATAACAGGGCTATGATCTAAATCCGCTATAGTACGGGCAATTTTTAATAGACGATGGTACCCTCGGCCGGAAAGGTGCTGCTTCTCCATAATTAAAGCTAAAGAGCTTTCAGCTGTTGACGAGAGGGGACAGATTTCCTGGATATTTTTCAAATTAATCTGCGCATTCGTTAAAAGACCGTATTTCTTAAGTCGATCGGCCTGAAACTGCCTAGCAAAATCTACTTTCTTTTTCATTTCCTTGGAAGATTCGGCTTGTTCAGTCTGACTAAGCTTGGCATAAGTTTCCTGCGAAACGAAAACCTGCAAATCAATTCGATCCAAAAGGGGACCGGAAATTCTTTTTTTATACTTCAATACTGCGCCAGGCAAACAAGAGCAGGGGATATGCTCGTCGCCATAATGCCCACAGGGGCAAGGATTCATTGACGCTACAAGCATAAATTCGGCCGGAAAACGGCTTGAACCAGCCGCACGCGACACTGTCACCATTCCGTCTTCAATCGGCTGTCGTAGGCCCTCTAAAACGTTTCTAGGAAATTCCGGTAATTCGTCTAGGAAAAGCACCCCGCGATGAGCTAGACTAACTTCACCGGGACGAGGAATATTCCCTCCGCCAATGATTGCCGGAGCAGAAGTGGTGTGATGGGGATTACGAAATGGCCTTTTATTAATTAAAGCTTTGTTTTTAGTCATTCCCGCCACGCTATATATACTCGTAACGGCAATTGCTTCTTCGTAATTCATATCAGGCAGAATTCCTCTCAAAGCTTTGGCCATAATAGTTTTACCGGATCCGGGAGGACCATACATCAAAACGTTGTGGCCGCCCGCCGCAGCGATCAAAAGCGCTCTTTTCCCGGTTTCTTGCCCTCGAATATTAGCAAAATCAATGCCATGCTCTTCTTCTGATTCATGAGACAAGAGGTGTGAGCTGAAATTTTCAGGCTTGATTGACAGCTCACCTTGTAAATACGCACCGATTTCTTTTAAGTTATTGGCGGCAATAACATCAATATCTTTCACTAAAGAAGCTTCAGCCGCATTCTCTTTAGGAACAATAATCTCATCAAACCCTGCCCGACGTGCTAAAAGGGTGATAGGCAAGACCCCGCTGACCGCACGCAAAGATCCATCTAAAGAGAGTTCGCCAATAAAAAGCCGGCTTTTATCAGCCGACAGTTTAATCTGCGAGGTAGCCACTAAATAACCAAGGGCGATTGGCAAATCTAATAAAGACCCTTCTTTTCTAATATCCGCCGGAGCGAGGTTAACTACTAAGCGAAGATTTTTAGACTTGGGATTAGCGTAGCCGCTATTTCTGATCGCTGAATCGATCCGATCTTTTGATTCTTCCACGCTTTTATCAGGCAATCCGACAATATTAAAAAAGTGTAGTCCAGGAAAAGAATCTATTTCCACCACTACACTAGCAGCCTCTAGACCGCTTAAGGCTGCCGAATCAATTCTAACCGACATAATTTAGGCCTCTCTGGGGTTTAGCTTGGCGCAAGAGATACACAATCTGGCTACCGGCGCGACCCGCAGTCGAGTATGCTCGATACTACTAAAGCAGTTTACGCATTGGCCGTAAAGCCCGGCTTCGATTCGAGTAATAGTGGCGCGCACATCGCGCAATCTTTTTGCTAGATTGTTTTTTAAAGCATTGAGACGTTCAAATTCCTCAATTTCTCTTGCATTCTCGTCTAATCCGGTGCCTTCATTCGGATAGGGGACGATAAAACCACCATCCACGCGAGAATCTTTTTGAGCGAAAGAAGATAATTCCGTTAAAATATCTGTTTCCTCCTTTCTGAAGTTCGTTAAAAGTTTTTTCTGATCTGCATTAATCATAAAATACCGTAATTTCTTATACCGGACACGAATAGTACCAAAAGAAATAGTAGGATAGCATAAAAATTTATGTTTGGCCAAAATTTATGCTTTTCTCCATACCGCATCAACCCCAGAACCATTCAGGTTCAAAAATATTTAAAATCAAACAGTAATATTGCGATTCGCCTTCGGCTTTAGATATTTTAACTTACGGTGCATCTCTGAATGGTACGGGGTTATTTGTTCGTCTCCGTGCTCGGCACGCTTACTAGCAGCCTGTGCGCGGACGTCCAAATAAAAAGAAGGGCACTAGTGTCCCTAAAGTTTATAACTTAATGAACAAGTGCCCTGTGTTTGATAAATACTGTCTACCAACCGTTCCTAACGGCGGTAACGGCTAGTTGTATAAGGAACTGTCATAATCATACCAGTAACAAAAAAGTGGCGCAATGGATAAACTGTGGATAAATGTCATAGTGCGCCAAAACCCCGCCAACGTGGCGGGGTTTTGGGCTATTTGTTCTTTATTTATAAGGAGTCGGTTTGGCGCAGTGACTGCGCCAAATATCCACAGTTATTTACCTGGCACAACAAATCCTAGAAACGTATCGATGATACCATACATCTGTTCACGGGAAGTAGCGATCACCAGATAGTCGTCGTTGCTGGTGGCGGTAATGATGGCATAGTCTAGAGCTTTATCAGGATAGGTAATATTGGCGTACCGAATGGCTATATCGCGATAATTACTCGTAGAAAAGCTAGTCGGATTCGCTTCTTCGGGAAGCCCCAACATCTCTCTTAAGTCACTCACCGACGATTCCTCCCAATTTAGCATCATCGATCTCACCTCTTGAGCATTTACGACGCGAGTAATTAAAGCTACCCTTGATTCTTGTGAACTGGCCGAAGTTAATTTCCCATTCACATCAAATTTCTCTTGCTGTTTAGACCATATCAAATCAAAATCTTTGCCATCAAGCGCCGAAAGCAAATTGGTTGGAAACTCCACTAAATACCTTTCCAGAAAAGCACCGAAAGTATAATCATTTCCATTTTCATCTTTGGGATTAATGAGAATATTTTTCATATTGCCGCCGATATTTAAGTCTAAAATATCTTCCAATACCGGTACGAGGCCCTTTGCACTCAGCGTTTCGATGGTCAGGTCATAGGCTCGGCCAAAGAAAACCGACAGTCCAGACTCGGAAGAAGAGGGAGTGCCAGAAACCGAGGCGGTAGGAGTAGGACTAATCACTACGCCACTATCACCAGGTTCACGTATTAAGAAAAACCAAGCCGCAACTCCAGCCGCAACCAAAGCCCCTGCCACAATCGCTAAACTCTTTTTATTCTGAAAGAAATTTCCAGAAGAGGAGCCGCCGGAAGGAACAATAACTCCGGTACTCGAAGGTGGAGTCTTGGGGGGGGCAGGGGGGATAACAGTAGGAGACTTAGGAGGCTGAACTGGAGCAGAAATAGCTGGTTTCGGAGGTAGAACTACGGGAGCAACTGGTTTAGGAGGAACAACAATATCCCTCTTCGGAACTTCGACTACCGGCGGCTTGGGTGCTGCAGGAGGGGGAGCGAGTGGTTTTGGAGTAGATAAAGATACACTCGGCGCTAGCTTAGGTTCAGAGATAGTAATTTTAGGTGCGTCATTACCCGGTAGCACAACGGAATTCTGTTCTGGTTTTCCAAGCTTTATTTCACTCACCGGACCCACGGGGCGAGAGACGGAAGGCGAAGTCGGAGCCTGGGGGGAAGTAGGAACAGCGGTTGGAATTTGCTTTTCTATGCCTTTTGGAGCAACACCGGCCTGGGCAGACTTAATATCATCACCCATAGTGCGGATAAAAGACTTCATTGGACTAGAGGTTGGTTGATTTACGGGAGGAGTTTTAGAAGTAGGAGGTGATGCCGGAGCCGAAAGAAAAGGGGCAGGCTTAACGGGCTCCGAAGCTTTCGGAGCAATAACAGTAGGCAAGGGCATAACTGATTTTAGCGGCTCTGGGGCTTTAGGAGCAATAACCACAGGAGCAGGGGGAGCGACTGGCTTTGGAGCAGCTGGAGGAGGTACTAGACTTGAGCCAGCAGGCTTTTTATCTTCTACGGGCAGATTCGGAGGAATAGAGTTTTGGTCAGGCATGAGTGAAATTAGTTACCTCACTTTTTCATTGTCAGATTTATTCTACCATACTCGTCGATATTTTTCACTCGAACGTGGACAACTTGACCCAACTTCAAAACATCAGAGGGCTTGTGAATGCGCTCATTAGAGATTTCCGAGACGTGCACCAATCCTTCTTGTCCTGGCTTGTATTCCACCATCGCGCCAAAATCAAGCAGACGACTAACTTTTCCTTCAAATTCGTCTCCCGCTTTCGCCTCGAAGGTGAGGTCCTCAATCCATTCGGTAGCTTGGCGCATACCGTCAACGCTAGTAGAGGTGATAAAGACCGATCCATCTTGTTCGATATCAATTTCTACACCGGTTTTATCGATAATTTCATTAATCATTTTGCCTTGCGGACCAATGACCGTACGAATCTTATCCGGATTAATTTTCATAGTCGTCACGCGCGGAGCATACTTAGATAACTCCGTACGATGAGAGGGGATCGCAGCTACCATCTTGTCTAAAATTTCTAAACGCGCTTTGCGGGCCTGTTTTAAAGCGTTATCAAGGATTTCTGTGCTAATACCCTCAACTTTCACATCCATTTGCATGGCGGTGACGCCATCTTTGGTTCCAGCCACTTTCAAATCCATATCTCCATGATGATCTTCGGGACCCTGAATATCTGTGAGCACTTTGTATTTCTCGCCCTTTTCATCAAACATTAAACCCATGGCGATACCGGCCGCCGGAGTTTTAATCGGCACTCCACCATCCATCATCGCCAAGGTCGAGCCGCACACCGAGGCCATTGAAGATGAACCATTGGAAGAAAGAATCTCTGAAACTACTCGAATAGTGTAAGGAAACTGATCACGAGCAGGGATAATCGGCTCCAGAGCACGTTCCGCTAAAGCACCGTGACCAATTTCACGTCGTCCCGTTCCGCCCATGCGACCCACTTCTCCCACACTAAAAGGAGGGAAAACATAGTGGTGCATGAAACGTTTTTTGGTGAGCTCAATCTCCATCGTCTCAATCCACTGCTCCATACCTGGAGAAGCGAGGGTTAAAGTCGAAAGAGCTTGCGTTGTACCTCGATTAAATAGCCCCGTGCCGTGCGAATGGGGGAGAATACCTACCTCGGCCTTAATCTCACGCAATTCGTCGATTTTACGGCCGTCTGGACGCTTTTCCACTTCAATAATATTTTTATGTACAATGCGGTCAATTTCTTTTTCAAAAAGCGTTTTCGCTTCGGAGATTTTTTCTTTCAATTGCGGATGATCGGTGTATTGCTCCACCACAAAAGCCTGCATCTCTTCGGAAACACGATGCAAACCCTCCACATATTCTTGTTTATGAGGAGTATAAAGTACTTTTTCAAGTTTCGGCGAAACAAAATCCCGCACGGCCTTGGTTAAAGTCTCATCATGATTAAAGATCACTAAAGCTTTCTTTTGCGGCGCAATATCCGCAGCGATTTTTTCCTGGAATTTGATCAATTGCTGCATTTCTTTAAAGCCTTTATCCACGGCTTCGAGCACTTCTTTCTCTGGAATAATCTTTGCTCCCGCCTCAATCATGTTGATTTTATTGCCCGTTCCCGCCACCACAATATCAAAGTCGCTTTGAGTTCGTTCAAGGTAAGTGGGATTGAAGACGAGCTTTCCGTCTACTCGGCCAATACGAATTCCCGACACGGGTCCATTGAATGGAATATCTGAAATCATTAACGCTAAAGAAGCTCCAAAAAGAGCTGGGATATCTGGGTCATTAATACCATCGAAGGTTAACACGGTTGGAACAATCTGGATTTCGTTTCGCACACCGTGATTAAAACGCGGACGTAATGCGCGGTCGATCAAGCGACCGGTGAGGATCGCTTCTTCTGAAGGTCGAGTTTCTCGTTTAATCCACTTCGAACCCTTTATCTTACCCGCCGCATAGTATTTCTCTTCGTAATCAACAGAAAGAGGCATGAAGTCTACCGCTTTGGGATGAGCCGACATCGTGGCTGTAACCAACACCGTGGTCTCGCCGTACTGGACGCGAACAGAGCCGTTTGCTTGATTAGCTAAACGGCCAATTTCTACAAAAAGAGGTTTTCCAGCAAACTCTTCCTGATAAGTTTTGACTGCCATTAGGTACTGACAAATAAATGGAGAGGGGAGTAAGATCCTGGCCCGGCCAAACAGAGTATGTTTAGCCGGGCCAAAGCCCCATCAATTTCTTCCTCTCCGCCAGCATTTATTTGTTAAATTATTTTGAGACTATATCACACTTATTTCCAAAAGCCAACCCCAACATTAGGGCTGAAAAATAGGTTCGGTCTTTCCTTCGACAGAGAGAATGACGGTTTTAACCGTAGGAAATTGCAGGAGTGTTTGCCTAATTTGCTGAACGCGCATAGCCATCGCGCAAGACCCGCCGCCGCTATCCGTGGCACCACTAAAATCTGCGCGAGCCTCACCATTTATAATCCGGATGGATTTTACCCGACTATTGGCCGGAAATTCACTAATGTAACCCTGCTCCTTTTCTTCGGCGGTTGGCCCTTTAAAAAGTTCGGTTAAAGCGGCCTCAGCGACTTTTTCGGTTTTTGGAATAACTCTTTCTACTGCCACCACCTCCTGGCAAGTCTCTATCGGTTTAATTCTCTCGTTGGCAAAGAATACTTTAACTTTCATGTCGTTAAGAACCGCAGCATCTTTAAAATCCACACTAGACAATACTTCCCTAAAAATTCTCATCTCTTCTTCCGGAGTAATAATGCCGGGTAAAGCCAAAACTTGCTCATAGTAAGTAATCAACTGGGTACGATCGGGGCTATAGCGTCTTTCAACCACCAAAGTTCGCCCTGTTTCTACGGGGAAATAGTATGTTTCTATCCCGCAACCCTCTGCTCCAGTATTAACAACAAAGCCGCGCAACATTCCAGCTTGATAAGGCTCGGCCAAGCCATTCGTTTTCATTTGGCCATTGAGTAAAATGTCGTTTTTCAGGAAAGGCTGTTTCGCATCCACCGTTCCTTCCAAATTACGGTCAAACAGCTGCAGAGAGGCATTAAAGTCAGTAACGGTGCTTAAGCGTGGAGCATCGCCCTTGAAATCACAGGGGTCCTGATGATCAAACGGCACCTCGTGTTTCAATGTAATCACTGATCCTTTTTCGGTGAGTTGTAAAAGAGCAGGATAGTTAAACTCAAAGTGATCGTTACGATAAGTTTTCGAGGCTAGAGGGGTGGGGGAAGGAGAGGGACTAGCCATTGGCCCCAAGTCTTTAGAAAAAATAAAATAAGCCGCTATTAGCACTAAAATACCGACGACGACCGCGGCGAGAACAGAGATATTTCTATTTTTACCATTTTTAGCCATGGTTTAAATTAATATAGAAATTTTATGAAGAAGTGATTAATTACCGCAATGAAAAACATTAATTATTAAAGCGAAGCGTAGAAACTACCTGATCAAAAACGCTGGAATAACGAGCAGAGGAATCGAGGATGGTGTATAAATCAATAATTACTCCGGAGCCAACAAAAGCTACATGCATCGATTCGCTCATCTCTGAAACTCTAAATTTGTTTCCTACTCGGCCGTTTGTAGATATTATACCATAATCTTTGGCAACAGTTTGTCCCATGTTTTCCTTAATCCACTCTTCTAAAGATAGCCCGTTCGGATTTTTGTAAACATTAACCCCAAAAAAAAGATCCCCACTTTGATTTCCATCAAAAACAATGGCCTCCGTGTACCAACGAGGTTTCGAGTTAGCAGATTCGGATTGGGCATACTCTCTGGCCGTAAGATGCGCCGGGTATTTTAATTCAAATCCGTGCTTTACGCCTTGGTAATCCTTCCAATTAATCGTGGACTTACTCTCGATAAACTTGAAAGATTTTAAAACCTCACGCTGAGTGTCGGATAGGCTATTGAGCAACCCCCGCATAGCAATTTCATAAACTCGGCCGTCTTTTTCGGCTACCACGATGACCTGATCTTGGAAGAAAACTCTTTCCGCGATCACTGCTTTTTTCCCATCTAAAGTCGTTTCGCCAAGATTCTTAATGTCCATTCCGGTGTTATGATAGAACTCAAAAATATCCTTTCCATTCCCTTGTAAATACTGATTCTGCCGGAGAAAATCGGTAAAAGTGTCATAAACGATCACCGAGAAATCAGGTACCGTACCCTCGCTATTTTCGCGCTTGATCATCTCTTCGTAGACCGCCCTATCCCAAACTAAGAAGCTATTCTTCTCCGTAACTATTTTCCAATCCGCGGGATATTTTACCTCAAAGCCGACATATTCGTTACCATGCGTCCTCCAGCCATTATCATTCTCAGGAGTCGGGGATGGTTCCGGAGTAGGGGAGATCGTCGCCACTCCCTGAAAGAAAATAAAATAGGTGCCAATAATTGCCAAAGCACCGATCGCTACAATGATAAAAAAGGTTCGAGAGTAATTAGTGTCGCTCATTTTTATAGATTAAACTTTTACCGTTTCCCCAAGTTCGAGGCAAAATCGAGCATTGAGATGAGACGTACTTGGGTACGGCGAATCTCAAACGGAGATTTTAACGAAGAAATTGGGGGAACCCTTTAGGGCTTAAATTCCGTAGAGCCCTCAATCTTTGGGCTCCGGAATTTAAGCGAAAAGTTTAATAGATTAGAAATTTCTTTTGGTCAGAGCCCAGATCAGTAAACACATCTACCACTTCTTTGAGCTTAGCCGAGGTGCTACGTTCAAAAGAAACCACCTCCACTTTTAATCCCTTGTTTACACGCAAATACTCCACCAAGGGAATAAAGTCTCCATCTCCGGTGACCAAAACGGCCACATCAA
>JAUSIQ010000028.1 GCA_030647955.1 bacterium
CCGGCGTTCGAATCCTCTCTCTAGTCTCCAGAATAGCATAAAAATAGACTGCCTCAAGGCAGTCTATTTTTATGATGCGGGGACGATGTCCCGAAGTTAGAACCGAGACGGCTGAATTGCAGGAGCGTTGATAAAATTGTACGGGATTTAAGGCGAATCTACAAAGAAAATCCTACTTTGTTTGACATCCCTGCTTTTGCCCAAAAACAATATTAGCTACTCGCTCCACATCTTTATCTGACAATTTTGAACCTTCAAGACGAGTGGATGCACCTGCAGAGGCAACAAGAGTTGCGTGAAGAAGCTCCGTCAGGCGCTCTGGTGAGATGCTGGTATGCCTTTTGATTGTCTTTGACTTTGTCATAAATTATTTAATCAAGGAATAATCTCCATTGATTATCACGGGCTTCACTGCTTCGATCTCTGATTTGTAGTAAGGAATTTCAGGGATTGGATTGTATAAGAATACTTTCTGATCAAGGACGTGAGCAAATCCGATCTCCATCAAAGTATTGCCACCGATATAGTTTTTAACTCCATGCTTATCAAAATTCATAACCAAGACGGCATCGGCACCCTGCATGAGACGCCAAAATTCTCGAATAGCGTCTAAATTGTTTTTCTGATCTATTTTTATTTTCTCTTTCTCCTCGTCAGTCTTGCCAATAAAAGGAGAAGCGAGATTCGTCACGAACGCATCATGCCCACGCTTAATAAGCTCGTCACGAGCTTCGAGCATTTTTTCTGTATATTGCATGCTTCCAATTATGCCGATTTTCATATAAGTTCGAATCCCTTTGGGGTTTCAATCATTTTATCACTTTCTCGTTTTGAAATGTAGCGCAAAACAAGGATATTTTGGCGCTCATTTTCAAAACTACTGGCGGAGGCGAGAGGATTCGAACCTCTGATACCTTGCGGTATATTCGCTTTCCAAGCGAACGCACTAGACCACTATGCGACGCCTCCGTTATTTACTTATAACCCACTCTGCGATGCCTCTATCATTAACGTCTAAATAGGTTCGAGGGTACTAACAAAATACCCTATTTTATCGAAAATTTAAAGGCCCCGGGAAGGGGCCGAAGATTATCTTAGAAAGTCCGCGATGTGATCAAGAATCAAGGCAATGCGTTGTGAATCAGCAAAATTTCCCGCATGCCTGCCGGGGAAAACGGTTATACTTGGAGCCGGCCGATCGGCTACCGCTTGACCGCGCACAAAATGCTCAAAATAAGCGAAGGGGATCTCTTTCACGACTTCG
The DNA here is from genome assembly GCA_030647955.1 of bacterium. Lineage (GTDB taxonomy): Bacteria > Patescibacteriota > Minisyncoccia > 2-02-FULL-40-12 > IGHO2-12-FULL-4 > JAUSIQ01. The sequence continues at coordinate 1,265 of JAUSIQ010000028.1, forward strand.
TCTTCACAAAAGGCCATAATATGTGGCCGCGCTCGTACCATATTTCTGGCGACAGTGAAAATACTGCTCTCTCGCCAAGGATAAGCATTTTCGTCTCGCAGAATACGGGTAAATTCTCCGTCCGCCGTCGGACTGAACTTTATACTGGGACGGATGGCTCGATCATGATAAGCCGCCGGCGCCACCAGAATCAAATTACTAATCGAATTCCCAAATTCACCGGCCAGTTGAGTGGCAATATGCCCACCCATACTAACTCCGATCAACGTCAGGGGCTTTCCGAAAGGTTTGTCTAAAAGCCACCGCAGAACCCTAATCGCATCCACGGTACGATCCCAAAGACCAAAATCGTAGAAATTATTTTTGGGAAGATTGCTCTGAAAATCAAAGCAGTACACCGTAAATCCTAACCTAGCCAACGGTTCGCCCCAATTATTCCTAACTACAAAACGAAAGTTCGGCTCTGTTGTTCCTCCATAAATAATGAGCAGGTCATGGGGTAAAGCTTGGACTTTATTGGAGGGCAGGATCGTCATCAAGGGAATTTTCCCGGCAATCATGGTTCCGCCCACTATGGGGTCATTACTAAGAAAAGTCGGATTGTTAGTCAAAGAACACCTCCTATATACTCAATCTGTCATATTCTTTATATCACAAATTACTTCTTTAGTAAAGAGCTGACGAGGACGTTAAACTGTTCGCCGCGATCGTACTCGTTTTTAAATTTCTCAAAACTTTTCGCGGAGGGAGAGAACAAAATCACCACGTTATTTTTCCCCTTGGCCTGCGCTAAAGCCTGCTCCAAGCAAGCCTGCAGAGTTTCATGCACTTGTTCGGGCTTAACTTTATCCCCCAACAGAGTGAGCATTTTTTGAGTAGCACTCCCCTGCAGAAAGATTAAATTAGCCGGATTGATTTTTTCCAAAACCACCGGAGCCCATGGCGTAAAATCCAACTGACGGTCTGTGCCGCCCGTAATCAAAATGCAATTTTCTCCACCAAATCTTTTGATCGCCGCCATTCCCCCTTCCGGTGAAGTAGCGGTGGTGTCATTGATAATTTTTAAATTCGCCGAGATAAACACCGGCTCCTGGCGAAATTCCACTTGCGGCAGAGTGGCCACCTGGCCGGCAATCTTTTCCCAGGAACATCCCGCTAAAGATGCCCCCAAAACCGAAGCCAAAAGATTTTGCACATTATGCTCTCCCCGCTCGGTGATAAAATCTCCTAAAGTAAGCACCGCTTGCACCCCCTTTTCATCCTTCCAAAAAATCTGCCCGTCCCGGTAAAAAACTCCGGTCTGTTCGGGGCGCAAAGAGTGCATGGAGAAAAACCGCACTTGGCCGGCTGGTTTTTGTTTGAGAAAAAAATCTGTCCACTCGTGATCCGCATTGAGAACCAAAAACTGCTCCACCGTCTGGTTTTTAAAAACATTAGCTTTTACTGCGGCATATTCTTCCATCGTGTGATGCCGATTGAGGTGATCTTGCGAAATGTTGGTGATCACGGCCACATCGGGTTTGCCCTCGAACAGTTCCAGCAAAAAAGAGGGCAGCTCCGTGACGGCGTAATCGTAATTTTCCGCCTCGTCTAAAACAGAGAGTAGTGGTTGCGAAGTGGAGTTACCGGTGACGATTGAGTTAAAAGAAGAATTTAAAAAATGATTAACCCAATTCACCGTGGTGGTCTTGCCGCGCGTGCCGGTCACGGCCACCGTTTTTTTATTCCAAAAAGTATAAAAAAGAGTCGCCTCGTTAGCGACTTCTTTGCCCAATTTCTGGGCCAATTTAATATATGGATTATTTAAAGAAACGTCGGGGTTAACCACGATCAGATCGTTTTCCTCAATGTCTTTTTCAGTGTGTCCGCCGAGAGCCAGCGTGACTTTCCCCACGATTTTATCCAGAGAAGGGCGCAAGGTTGCCTCGTCTTTCATGTCCGTGACCGTCACTGCATAGCCGTGTTTTAACAGCCAGTTAGTAGTGGCCACTCCTCCGCCCAGCAAACCTAACCCAAACACCAGTGCTTTCTTGGTCATAAACCTAGACGCGCATGCCGCGCAGGATTTTAATTCTTTCTTCCAGCGGCGGATGAGTCATAAAGAGTTTGGTGAACCAGTTCTGTTTTTCTCGCCCTCGAAAAGGGTTGGAGAGGAAGAGGTGGGCCGTGGCTGTGCGGGCGTTGCGCATCGGAGTTTGGTCATAAGCGATTTTTTCCAAAGCATTGGCCAGACCATCCGGATAGCGAGTTAATAATGCCCCCGAAGCATCAGCCAAGTATTCTCTTTTGCGCGAGACGGACAAATGCACCAAGGTCGCCGCTAGCGGCGCCAGCAAGGCAGCCACGATGGCGATGATTTGCAACAATCCTCCACGATTGTCATCATCTCTTCCGCCAAAAAAGCTCGTTCTCAAGAAGACATCGGCGAGCATGGAAATGATTCCGGCCAGGACCACGACAATTGTGGAAACCAAAATATCCCGATTACCAATGTGAGAAATTTCGTGCGCCAAGACACCTTCGAGCTCTTCGTTTTGTAACTTTTCTAAAGCGCCTTGCGTCACCGCCACCGCGGCATGCTTGGGATTACGGCCCGTGGCAAAGGCATTGATTTGCGCTGAAGGCATGACGTACACTCGCGGCATCGGTAAACCAGCGGTAATGGTCAAATTTTCGATCATACAGTAAAGATAAGGATTCTGCTCCCGCGTCACCGGATGCGCTCCGGACATCGATAAAGCGATTTTGTCCGAGTACCAATAGGCCACCAAGTTGGTGATAATACTAAAGACCGCGAAGCCATAAAGAATACGCACGTCACCCAATACCAAAGACAAAATCCAGCCTAATCCGATGAGCAAGAGCAAAGACATGGTGATCAGTAACCATGTCTTGCGAATATTGGATTCTTTGTGGCGATATAAGTTCATCAAGTTATAAAGTTCATCAAGTTATAAAGTAAAGAATCTTGCTTTATAACCTTTAAAACTTAATAAAACTAAAATTGCACCCTAACCGGCTGGCGTTCCGCTTCGGAACCTAATTCGAAAAATGTTTCTTTGGTGAAGCCAAACATGTTGGCAAAAATATTGGTTGGAAACTGCTCTACTTTGTTATTTAAGTCGAGCACATTGGTATTGTAGAAGCGACGAGCAGCTTGGATTTTATTCTCTGTATCACTTAACTCATCCTGTAATTTGGCAAAGTTTTCGGAAGCTCTAAGTTGAGGATAAGCCTCAGACAAAGCAAACAAACTTTTCAGCGCTCCGGAAAGCATATTTTCAGCCTGCCCATGTTCACCGACAGTCTGGGCTCCCATCGCCGCCGAACGCGCCTTGATGACATTTTCTAAAACTTCTCGCTCATGAGAGGCATATCCTTTTACTGTTTCCACCAAGTTGGGGATCAGATCATAACGACGCTTAAGCTGGACATCAATGTCCGACCAAGCTTCTTTTACCCGGTTGCGAGAGCGCACCAAGGCGTTAAACATACCTACCAGCCAGAGACCGAGAACAACGATAATACCGACAATAATCAGTGAAATCTTCATGTTTGTTGGTTAATATTTATTCTACTATACCAATTTTTTATCAAAAAACAATGTTCAAATTATGAGATTTTGACAGCCTTGGAGGCGATAAAAAAAGACTAGCTAAGCTAGTCTAAAGAAACCTTACCGATAATGACCGCTGTACCACCAATACGGATGGTCATGGAACCGCACATTACAGTAGCCAGGAGTCCAAGCCCATCTTTGAAATAGTCCGAACCATCGCCAGCCCCAATAGCCGCCGCGGCAATAGGAAGAGCGATGGTAGTCCGGATACGAATAACGGTAATTCGGATAGTGTTCGCGTCCGTAACCGTAGGAACGATAGCGATCGTAATTGTAGCGCCGATGACGCTCATAGCGATGATCGTCTCTGCGTCCATAAGAACGTTCGCCACGACGATTTTCTCTCTGTCGATGATCTCGCTGTTCATCTCCCCGACGATGATCTTGACGATTATCCCGATCCCGACGGTGATCTTCTCGTCGCTGGGCCAATCCCGGCATGGTCAAAAGTAAAAGAACAGCTAAGCTTGAAATAACCAGCTTTTTCACGCCTTCCTCCTTGTCTATACAAAGCTACCCAAACTATACCACAAATCCGCCCAATCAAAAAGCCGACAAGGTCGGCCTTCACTTAGTTATAAATTTTAAGGAAAAAAATCGATATTACTAATCCATTATATAATGCATGGGTTAGAACTGCCGCCCAATATCCCCCTTTTAAATATATCCATCCAAATACCAACCCTGTTGCTCCTTGTACAAAAATATTAGCCAAAGAACCATGAGCCAACCCAAAGAGAGTAGAAGACAACATAATCACTAACCAAATAATTCTCATATCGGAAGTATATTTTTTGACTACACGGATAGGAAGCAGACGATACATAAATTCCTCACATAATGGGGCAACGATTACGGCTAGAAATAGGGTGAACCAAAAATAATTAGCAAAGCCCTTTTCCATTGCATCAACACTAGAAGGAACGCTGATTTCCAGAGCTTCAGCTAGAAATGAACCGAAAGCACTGACAAAAAAAACCAAAGCGACACCCATCAATACTAACCCTATTTTTTTATTCAATCCGGCCTCCTTTTCAGCGCAGATTGTTAAAATGCTTTACATACAATACACTTAAATAGTACAAATGTCAACGTACGGGGGTCTTCCAGTATTACTTACCGATGGCCGCTTTTACTAATCCCACAAACAGAGGATGAGGATTTAACGGACGAGATTTTAATTCCGGATGAAATTGCGAACCCACGAAAAACTTGTGACCGGGCAGCTCAATCATCTCCACCAAATCATGCTTCGGATTGTGCCCCGCCAAAACCAGCCCCTTCTGTTCCAGAGCTTTTCGGTACTTATTATTCACCTCATAACGATGGCGATGTCTTTCAGAAATCAGATTCGTTCCGTACAGTTTCGCGCATAAACTGTTTTTAGCCAGCTGACATTTGTACGCGCCCAAACGCATCGAGCCACCCATCTCTTTATTCTTAATCTTTCCGATCTGATCGGCCATGGTGTGAATCACCGGATGAGCCGCTTCCGGATTAACCTCCAAAGTATGCGCGTCTTTCAGACCACAGACATTTCTGGCAAACTCCACCACTGCCAGTTGCAATCCATAGCACAATCCCAGATACGGAATATTGTTCTCTCGCACATAGTTAATGGCCAAAATCTTACCCTCTACTCCGCGCTTTCCAAATCCACCCGGTACAATGATCCCATCAAAATTTTTCAGCTCTTCCAATTTAGCCGGCTGCTTTTCGTAAACTTCGGCATCCAACCAAGTGATCTCCGGCTTCCGGTTCAAGGACCAGGCGGCATGCTTAATCGCTTCCAAAACCGAAATATACGAATCAGTTAAAGTAAAATCTCCCGTTCCAAAATATTTTCCCACAATGCCAATTTTGACGGGCTCTTTTGCTTCTTTAATTTTTTTCACCAAATTATTCCACGGCCGAAAATTCTTCGCTTTCGCTTTCATGCCCACTTTTTGCAAAATTCTTTTGCCTAAATTATCTCTCTCAAAATTAACCGGTACTTCGTAAATCGAAGAGATATCCGGAGCGGAGATGATATCCTGCACCTGCATATTACAAAAAATTGAAACTTTATCTTTTCGCACCTCGTCTAAAGCCACACTCGCCCGGGCAATGATAAAATCGGGCTGTATTCCGGCCGAGTTTAAGGAACGTACCGCGTGCTGAGTTGGTTTGGTTTTCATTTCCCCCACCATTTTAGGAATTGGAAAGTAACTCACCAACATAAACAACACCTGGCCGGGCATTCTCAAGCGCATGATACGTCCTGTTTCTAAAAACAATAAATTTTCATACTCACCCACCGTCCCACCAATTTCAATCAACACAAAATCAGCTTTACTTTTCTTGGCTACCCGCACTAAACGATTCTCAATTTCATCGGTAACGTGAGGAATAATCTGCACGCATTTTCCGCCATAACCCAGGTTTCTTTCTCGATTGATCACCGATTGATACACCAACCCGGTGGTCATGTAGTTTCCGCGCAAAATATCCTCATCCGCGAAACGCTCGTAGTTGCCAATGTCTTGATCGCACTCCATGCCATCATCGGTCACGAACACTTCCCCATGTTCGATAGGATTCATCGTGCCCGCATCCACATTCAAATACGGATCAATCTTTACGGCCGTGACCTTAAAACCATAGTCCTTGAGAATTCTGGCCGTGGAGGCCACGGTCACACCTTTACCAATTCCCGACATCACTCCACCCGCCACAAAGATGAATTTTGTTTTTAGTTTCGCCATCGTTACTCTATGTTAAATTATTATTTATAAAATCAAAAGAGCGGCTGTGCCCAAAAAAGCCATCTTGACATACAATATATCTTATATTATTATAGCGCATGGTTCTTTTATATCGGAGGTACGAGTGCAAGAGCATGTTCTAAGCGATGTTCAACATTACCTACATGCCTCCACCGCCTTTCCCCTCTTAGGTAAAGCCGGCGAGGTAAGGTTGTTTAGTGAGCTAGCGAGAACCAACGACCCCGCCGAGAAGAGACGCATAAAAGAAGAGATCTTTAACGCCAATATACGGTTAGTTGTCTCCATAACCAAACAGTTTTTCGATCCACTCGAAAACCTTACCCAAATGGACCTCATCCAGGAAGGTAATTTAGGGCTGATACGGGCTATCGAAAAATTTGACTACAAGCTCGGGAATCGATTCTCGACCTACGCCACCTGGTGGATTAGACAAGCGGCCGGCCGTGCTCTGGCCGATAAATCTCGTACGATTCGTATTCCGGTACACATGGTGGGAGAAATTAATAGGTGCAAAAGGATAATCCGCTCTTTGTTCAATAGCTTGGGGCGCGACCCATCGATAAGGGAAATTGCTAGAAGCATGGTCACCAGTATAAGAAACGTTGAGAATATTCTGCGAATTTCCGAACAGACGTTATCGCTTAGTCAACCGTTAACCGGTGATAATGATACTCTTACCATTGGTGATGGCCTAGAAGCATCGCCAGACCAAGCCCCTTCTCCCCTAGAACAAGCGGAGAATGAAAGCCATTCTCAATGGCTCGATGCTTTTATAAATACCTTCCTTACCTCTCGTGAGAAAGAGATTTTGCACTTAAGATTCGGTTTAGATGGTAAAGGAGAACGTACCCTGAAAGAAGTAGGCCGTATTTTCTCCGTTACGCACGAACGTATCCGACAGATCGAAACTAAAGCCCTTCGGAAGTTAAAACGAAAAGCGAACTTCGTAAAGCAAAAGCCCCGACTATAAGCCGGGGCTTTTTTTAATACTCGAGGGGATGAGATTAGTAATCTCCCATGCCGCCCATTCCACCCATACCTCCTGGCATTCCGCCAGGACCACCAGACTTCTCTTCCGGAATGTCGGTAATGACCGCTTCGGTAGTGAGAAACATCGCCGCCGCAGAAGCCGCATTCTGCAAAGCAGAGCGCGTCACTTTCACCGGATCAACGATACCCCACTGAATCATATCGCCATATTCATCCGTTTCGGCATTGTAACCATAAGAGTCTTTTCCTTTTTTGACCTCTTCCACAATGACCGAACCTTCTTTACCAGCATTAGTGGCAATTTGCCTCAACGGCTCTTCTAGAGCACGACGAATAATTTCCACGCCAGTTTTTTCGTCAGCATTGTCCGCTTTAACATTTTTCAGAGCGACGAGCGCACGTACCAAAGCCACGCCTCCTCCGGCGACAATTCCTTCTTCCATGGCCGCCTTTGTAGCCTGCACAGCATCTTCCGTACGATGCTGTTTTTCTTTTTGCTCTACTTCCGTCGCCGCTCCTACTTTAATCACCGCTACGCCACCGGTAAGCTTGGCAATTCTTTCCTGCAATTTTTCTTTATCGAATTCCGAAGTTGTCTTGGCTAATTGATTTTTTAATTGAGCTACACGCGCATCGATGGCCAATTTCTTACCCTTACCTCCAATCAGCGTGGTGCTTTCTTTGCTCACCACAATTTTTCTGGCCTGACCGAGCATGGAGAGATCCACCGCATCTAATTTCATTCCCTTCTCTTCCGAGATCACTTGTCCGCCGGTGACAATGGCAATATCATCAAGCATTTCTTTTTTGCGATCACCAAAGCCCGGCGACTTAATGGCCAAAGTATTAAATACTCCGCGGAGTTTATTCACTACCAAAGTAGCCAAAGCATCGCCATCAATTTCGTCCGCAATAATTACCAAATCTCTCTTCCCGGATTGGGAAATCTTTTCCAGCAACGGCACAATGTCGGCCACCGCCGAAATTTTACGATCGGTAATCAAGATCTGCGCATTTTCATAAACCGCTTCCATTCTTTCCGGATTAGTGACCATGTAGTGCGAAATGTAACCACGATCAAACTGCATGCCTTCCACAATCTCCGAAGTCAATCCAAAGGCCTGGGATTGTTCCACCGTAATGACCGCGTCTTTTCCAATCTTGTTGATGATGTCCGCAATTTGGTCACCGATCGCCGGGTCTTTACTGGACACCGTGGCTACCTGGGCAATTTCTTCCTTGGTGGTAACTTGCTTGGCTAATTTAGTTTTTAAAAATTTAACCACCTCATCCACCGCTTTCTCGATTCCTTTTTTCAAAGAAATCGGGCTGGCTCCGGCCGTCACATTCTTTAAGCCTTCATGAATAATGGCTTGCGCTAATAAAGTAGCAGTGGTGGTTCCGTCTCCGGCCACATCGTTCGTTTTGGAAGCTACTTCCTTAACGATATCCGCGCCAATATTTTCATACTTATTTTTCAGTTCAATCTCTTTGGCGATGGTTACCCCGTCATTGGTGATCGTGGGGGAACCAAAACCCTTATCCAAAACGACATTGCGGCCTTTCGGGCCCAAGGTTACTTTAACCGCATTTGCTAAAATATCTACTCCATTTTTTAGAGCGACTCGAGCCGCTTCTCCAAATTGAATTTGTTTTGCCATTTTTGTTAGCGAGCATAGCGAGCTTTACAAAAATGAGCACCCCGCTCAAATTTTGCCGTCACCATACCCGTTTCTATGTTTTAAATTAAACTTCACAGCTTTCAGCAGTTTGCGAGTGCCGAATAGGCACATCCCTCTAGGGCGCAGCGAACTGCTATCGGCTACCTTGCAAAATTTGAGCTGGGGTAGCCATCTATAATTATTCTATTATTGCTAAGATATCTTCTTCGCGAGCGATTAAATATTCCTTGTCGTCCAATTTAATTTCGTTCGGGCCGTACTTCGTAAACAAAACGACGTCACCCTTCTTTACCGAAAGAGGAATAAGTTTTCCATCTTCCATTTTACCCGGTCCCACCGCCACGACCTTCGCTTTTTCCGGACGTTCCTTCTGGACAGTCTCTGGCAAAAGGATACTTCCCTTTTTGCGCTCTTCGCGCAGAGCTTCTAATAAAACCTGATCGCGTAATGGCTTTATCTTAATCATGAAAATTTATTAATATTTACCTGTTATAATTGTTATTATATTTTAGCAATCCCGACCAGAGACTGCTAATAGAGCTCCATCTTAAGGCAAAGCCCCAAAGCCGTCAAGTCCTACATTAGGCCTACTAGCCTCAGTACTTCTTCACTCGCATTCGGTCGAAACAAAAACCCCACCAAAGGGGTTAACTCAACGGCACCATTTGCCACTTGGCAGACTTAATACCAGCTGCCTGGCCATCCATAAATTCATCGATAACGACAGCGTTCAATCCTGCCTTGGTATTTTCCTCCGCAGGAAAATTGCCATCTTTCTCTTTATTAGCTAACCGGAACTCGTCTTCCCCCGCTCCTCGAAAATATACGATCTCATCCGAGAACAGATCATGGAGATTCGCTAGAACAGCTATCTCAAAAACAATGTGGTCGTCCGAAACCCTTATTCCTCGCGAAAGCGCCCCAACTTGTCCACTCGCGCCAAATGGATCCTGATAAAAAGCCGTGTCTTCAACTCTGAAATTCTCACCCGGGACTTCTTGTGAACTCTTCGCCCTTAATGGAAAAGTTTCCGCTGGAAAAATCTCTTCTAATTTCAAGGCGTCCTCCTTATTTAAGATACTTGTTGTATTTTACAAAATAAAAACTTCCTGTCAATCCAGGTGAAAAACGGTGTTGACTTTGAGAGGTAAAGTGCCATCTTTAGAGAAATGGTCCTTAACAAATAGGTGAGCAAATGCGCAAAGTTTTTCTGCGTCACACGCTTTGGGGTGTCCTCCTTACTATCGGCATACTTTTCCCTCCTGTCGTTTCTGCTCAAGTGCAGGTCACGATTAGTGGAAAAATCGCCGACGAATTGGAGAATCCTATTGCGAACGCGATGATTGTACTAGAACCGGAGCAAGCCGGTTCCCGATTGGAAATTACCACCCAAGAAGATGGCCGCTTCAATATTAGCCGCGACTTGAGCATCGCCGGCGCTTATCGCCTCTCCGCTCACGCCCCCGGTTATTACGAATTAAAAAAACCGGAGCCGATTATCTTAGTGGTTGGTCTTAACATCATATCCGTTCAGCTGATCAAAGAAGAAATGATCAAGAACTCTCTAACCGTTACCGCCGATATTTATTCTCCGGCACACCTGAAAATTGAACAACTAGAAATGTCTCAACAGTTATCTGCCAAGCAAATTGATAATGTACCGGTGGTGCGGGCGGCTAAGCTAGAAAATGCTATCGCCGCCTTACCAGGAGTGGCCAAAGATCAGACCGGACAACTCCATCTTTATGGCAGTCCCGCCGATCAAATTAATTGGCTGTTCAATGGTTTTAGTTTAAATGATCCGGCCAGTGGCAAGCTAGAGGCTAATATCGGCATCGAGAGTATCGGAGGAATAAACGCTTTTGCCAGCCGCTACTCTGTAGAGTACGGGCCAGGCAGTGGCGGAACAATCTCCCTAGAAACCAAATCGCCGACCAATAAACATGCTTATCATTTTACTGATGCCGTGCCGGGAATCGAATTTAACAACGGCTTGAAGTTTAATAGCTGGGGACCACAACTTAATTTCTCCGGGCCAATTAAAAAAGATCGTGCCTGGTACTTTCTCGGTTTGAACACTGAATATCGAAAAAGTTTTATTCGGGAACTTCCGGAAACTGAAAACGAATTCAGCTATTGGAATAGTAGCGGCGTCAGCCGCTTCCAATTAAACTTGAGCCCGCGCCACACTCTCCATGCCGGCCTACTCTATAATTACTTTGATGCTCCACAATTCGGCTTAAACCCTTTCGCCCCCCTGGAAACCACCGCCCATCGTCGCTCCCGACGAACCTTCCTTTACGCCAAAGATCAGTTCTTTCTTTCGCCAAAAACGATGTTTGAAATTGGCTACGGATTTTACCGCTCCGGTCATCGCGAAGAACCCCGCGGCCAAAAGCCCTATCAGCTGTTTGGACCATATCAAAAAGGCAATTACCCTTTTGATCGCCGCCAAGACAGTGATCGCCACGAACTGCTTATCAATGCCCTCCTCACTCCCTGGTCTTTTTACGGAACGCATCAGTGGAAAGTGGGAGGAAATTTTCAGTATCTAAGATATGACCAGGATATTATGCGCAGTAGTATCGAATACTTTCGCGTCGATGGTACCAAATCTTTCGCGATGAACTACGGCGGCAACGGCCAATTAAGCAAAGCCAACTTGGAGAGCGCTCTATATTTCCAAGATCGTTGGACCATTCCGGGCCAACCCTGGCTGATGATCGAAGGCGGTTTGCGCGTCGACTACAATCGTCTTTTGGGCCAACTACCGATTACCCCTCGCTTCAGTCTTGCCGCCCTGCCGCCTTGGCTAAAAACAAAAACTAAGTTCTCTGCCGGCTTCGGCCTGATTCCCGAGAAAATTAATCTAGCTCTCTTTACTCGACCGCTGGATCAATTTGTTACTTTTACTCGCTTCTCTCCAGACGGACGCGCCCAGCAAACTAGTCTGCGCTTCCTACCCTTTACTCCCCAGGCCTTGAAAATGTCGACTATCACCAACACCAGCTTCGGAGTGGAACAGGGCTTTCCTTACAAAATATTTTTGCAGTTCAATTATCTACGCAAAAGAGGGCAACATGGTTATACTTTCTTCCAAGTTCCTTCCCTCCGCCTCAATAGTGATCTACTTTATCGCTTGCAGAGTTCTAAGTCTGAGTCCTTTAACTTTATGGAAGTGGCGATTAGTAAACAATTTCTTAACAAGTACGACTGGTTTGCCAGTTACGCTTGGTCTAAGGCAATTTCTAACGCCGCCCTCGACATTAACGCTGAAGATGCCATTGTCCATCGAAAAACGGCCGGACGTTTGGCCTGGGACACTCCTCATCGATTAACTTCTTGGGGGATATTCCCTCTCGGACAAAAAGAACATCATCAGTTTTCTTATTTTCTAGAATGGCGCGATGGCTTCCCCTACTTCGCCTACAACGACCAAGGAGAGCAGGTTGGCAACTACAACTTTGACCGCCTACCAAGACAGTTCAATCTCAATATTCGCTACGCTTGGAAATTCCGCTTTTGGCGCTATGGATTAAGATTACAACTCGGCTTCGACAATATCGCCAATCGCGCTAATTACAATTTTGTTAATCAAAATATTTCTTCTTCCGCCTTTGGAGCTTTGAGTGGCAGTCAGCCGCGCCGCTTCGTTGTCGGTTTACGGTTCTTAAACAAAGATCAGATAAAATGATCCCGCCCTTATGTACAAGAGCGGGATTTTATAATTTAAAAACCGAGGTTGGCTCGGTTTAAAATAATTGTGCGAAAGAAATTCTTATCCAGGATTTCGTGGAATTACCCGTGCGATCATAGGCAACCGCTACCAGTAAACCACCCCCGGAACGAGTTAAAAACTTCTCTCTTTTTAAAATAGTTTGGTAGGGAGCAGCGTACAGGACATCGAGCTTTTCCCTATCGAGCCAGAACTCCACCCTCTCTACTTTGTCATTATCGCTCGCCCCGGCGTAGATAATCTGATCTGCCAACAAGCGTGCACGGTTAAAGGGGTAGGTTAAAACAATTTGCGGAGGAGTAACATCGGGATTCTCCACTACGGTTGGCCAGCCCAATATCTGATTGGTATCTTTGAGCTTGGTAAGAATAAAATCAGTCATCCCCGGTTCCAAAGTATAGAGCTGTTCGTAGGCTACATAGTAGGGAAAGTTGGGATAATACTGCCAACCCCATAGCGCGCTAAAAGGTATCCTTAGTGAAACAATTTTTCGCAACACGCTTTGCGTAAAGCGACCCTCTCCATCTTGAGGAATACTAGGATCATTATCTCCAAACTCTCCTAAAAATAAGAGCTTGCCCGCAGCATCGGCTATCGCTTTCACTATATCAAGTATATCGGCATTGTCGGACCCTCGGATAGAAAAGCGCTCATTGTCCCGACTAGTGCAATCCGCGTTCTCGCAGAAATTATAAGGATGGTAGCTGATGATGTCGAAGGCTTTATGCATCTCCAAAAGATTTTTGATAAATTCGCCCATCGAATCTTCTGTCCAGTCCGGTCCGTTCTCAGACCATTCCGGCTGTCGCTGAAGGTGCACCGCGGTGCGCCGCGATCCATAAAATCCGGAGGAGATCATCCGCGAAGGATCCAAAGAACGCAATTCTTTCGTAAACTCCAAGGTAAAATTAATTAATTCGTCCGAGGTGAAATTCTCGCCTTTTAGCTTAAAACGGCGATCAATGTCAAGCTCGGCATCCAAGTCCCACTCATTCCCCATCTCCCAGAAGAGGATGTCGTCTGAATCTCGATAACGCAAGACTAGTTCCGTCATGTATTGATTGAGTAAACTTCGAGATTTTGAGTTACGATCGGTAAGAAAGGTATGAGTGTTTTCTTTGGCCAGTAGCGGAAATTGTCTTATCCACCAAACCACGGTCGGAATAATTTTTATATTATTCCGATGCAAATCGACGATCATCTCATCAAACTTTTCCCAATATTTTTCGGGGTTAGCTTGCCAGATCAAAAGATCTCGATGACTATACCCCGAAGCAGCAATTCTAAAATATTTTATCCCCAGATTTTTAGCATCCACGATGGATTTCTTACCCATCGCTAAGGTCACCGCGCGCGGAACCTTCTCCCCCGAAGCCGTTCCCAAGTATTGTAGCCAGAGATCAAATTTGACCAGCCCTACCGCCGGACGCACCGGACCAATTTCATCTTCCTGCCCATAAGACATTATCATTGTAGCCACAACCATCGCGAGAAGTAAAATACCTACTCTGCGCATAGCCACCCCATTTAAAATTAAAAAGTGCTACCCATAAAGTAGCACATCGTTTTCCAAGATCAAATCCTCACTTTTTTTCAGATTTTTCAGCTTTCTTCATGCCCGTCTTAGCACTATCAAGAAAGCGACTAATAGTCTCAACTAAAATTACATAACTATAGGAAGCGGTGGTACGCGCTACCACTCCCACTACCACTCCATCTGGAGTGATCAGAGGACCTCCGGAAAAACCTTTTTCCACTCCTCCCTGAACGATCCCCATCGGATAAACCATCCCACTGGATAATAGATTGGTCATGGCCCGCAGTGGTCCAATTTGAATCGAGAAAAAAGCGCTGGGATTAGCAGGAAAGAAAGAGAATGCATAAAGCTTCTCCGCTAGAGGACTTTTCGATAATGTTTCCGAGGGCATCGTTGCCGGCTTAGAACCAAACACAACCTTATCGACATTGGGAGAAACAACTTTTAACAAAACCAGGTCTGCCTCATAGCTGAATGAAGCCAGCTCCGCATCGAAAATGTTTTTTCCATCAGTAACCTGAATAGTCAGCGGAAAATCCTTGTCCGACCAAATAGCCGGATAGGCCGGTCCCAAAACATGCATACAGGTCAGCACATAACCATCCCAGCCCGGCGGCACAAAACCGACCCCCGAGAAAGTATCGTGATGCATCCCGCCCTCATCTTCGCCGTAATGAATAATCTCCACACGGATAGGTACAATTGAATCTTTTCTGAGATTATTAACGGGATCGGGCAAATATCCATCCATGGAAAGAAAGGTGGGAATTTTATTGGCACCAGAAGGCGCGGTACTTTTCTCCGCCTCCTGCTCAAGATGTTTTGGATGCAATACTTCTTTTTCCTGAGCCTGCCCGGGCCATGCCCCAGCAAAAACGGTTATAAAAATAACAAAACCTATTCTTCCTGCATTTCCAAACATGGCATCCTCTATTTTCAATGATCCAGCTGTTTTGAGTATAGGACTCCTCTCTTTGCTCGTCAAATGAATATTTCTTGCTGGATAAATAAAAAAATACACGGTTATCCGTGTATTAATTACTGCTTGGGAAGGCGGAAGTGTACATGTTGGTGACCTCCACCCTGTTCATTGTAAGCATCCACGCCATTAGAGTTATCGACGGCTGTTTCCAGTCTCAACTCATAGCTACCATTACTATCTTTATCCCAGATGATAAATCTCTTCTCCCCTTCCGTGAAGACCACCTTGTAAGGCTTGTCCTCAATGAAGTTATTAATCCCGGGAGTAATATTGGCAAATTTTATTTCGCCATTGGCCAGTTCGATTCGAATGCGTTTTCCATTCTCTTCGACAGCCTGTAAGACATTTCTTTCGTTGAAAGGAGCTTTTAGACGAAAATACTCAATCACCGAACCCGTCCCGCTGAAAACCTTGGCCACATAATCCAGTTGCTTATTAGCAGCATCGGGATTATCAGCATCAACCTCTTGCTTGGGCTTAGCAAAACCCACCTTCACCGTATAGTTATCCTTTTGGGAGCTCTTATACCCAAAGGGGACCTTCCAACCGGCCGGAGTAGAGGCCTTTTCCCATAAATCCACCGGCGCTCCCACTTGAGCAATTTCCACCTTGATATCCGGCTTGACCGGAGGAACTTTACGACGCTCCTTCGGCTTATCGGGGAACAGGACATCGATAGTGGCCTCGGTCATCATCATCCGCGCGGAAACAATCTTGCTCACCGCAAGGACAATTTCCGGTAAGCCAAAGCCTGATTCTTTTTCCCGATCCTGATCAGCCACGACCACGGAGCGATCCTCAAAAATAAAAATTTTCAGAGCCGGTTTGCTTTCTTCCTTAAAAGAAAGTTGATTACCAGGATCGACCACCAGTCGCGTGCCCTCGATATAATCCACTTCATTGTCCTTGGGCTTCTGGCCACTGTGAACAATTTTGTAGCTTCTAAAAAGCAGGCCGCGCTGAACCGGTCGCCAATTAAATTTATTCTGATCATTCGGCGAGTTCGGATCTGGTTCTTTCAAACCATAGGTCTGCTTAGCAAACCAGACAAACTCTTCCACTGGCTGCAAGTTTTTATTTTTCCTCGCCTCATTCACTAGGTCACTTTCAAAACGATACATATCTCGAAAGTCTCCAGAAGCATAAAGCTTCTTGAGGTCAACCATCGCTAAGGGACTGCCTTTCCCGGAAGAATTACGCAACCCCATATGAGTCTGAAATTGATTTTCAAGCTCTAATACCCTCAAACGATCGTAGGTTGTTTTCAACAGATCTTCTTTGCGCTCGTATTCTGCCCTAAGACCAAAGTAAGAGATGAAGCTCGCCCACGCCTCGTTCTTATAATCCAGGATCACGCGAAAATCTTCTAGTCTCTCACCAAGCCATTGGCGAATTTGTTCCCAGCTCAATTTTCGAAAGGAAACATCGAAACTATTTTTATTCTCGTCCCATTTTAGAGCAATGAATTTAAAAGAATCGGCATACGCCGCCATACGCTCTTCTTCGTTATTTCCTCTCGCTTCTCGTAGCTTGGTAAATTCGGTTCGATAGCGTTTCACGCAACCGCTATTCGATCCCAAAATTACTAAAGCTAACAATGGCCAGAGCCATGTGCGTCGCATCACCGTCCTCCTTTTCCAGACATCTTACTTTCCAAAACCTGCCAAATTAATCCTTTGACCTGTTCAGGACTCATCTTCATGACATCTTCCGGCTTGAGCTTCAGCTCTTTTAAGAAGCGACTGACTTCAGTCTCGTTGTCAATATTTACTCCTAATAAGAGAGCTAGCTGCCTCAGCATCGGCTGTGCCATCGCTCCTTCTTTTCCTTCTTCCATCTTCGTACCACTAAGCTCCCACGCTTTTTCGGCATCCACTCTGATATTGTCCTCGTTGGCCTTAAGCCAACGCGCGGTATTCTCTCGTCCTCCTAAAATGGTGGGCTCGTACATTTTGCGCATCATAATCCAAAGGACGGCGCGATTATCAGCAAGCTTGTGATGCATCGCTGACCACAATACGATCTTGCCGTAAAATTCTCCAAGCGCCTTGGGAAAAAATTTCACATACTCCGCCTTGATCTGATTAAGCATCAGCGCGTAGTGATCAAACTTTTTCTCATCGATAAAAAGATTACCGGCGGCATCGAACTGAATGACCTCTTTGCGCACACGCTTATAGTTATATCCAAAGAAAACCCAGGCCAGCTCGCGCAGATCCGGCACGTAGCTATGAAACTGCAAGTTAATATGATCATCCGAAGACAGCATCGAAGGAATCGAAGCGAAGAACTCTGTATCAAATCCCTCTGAGAAAGGAATAGATTGTAGAACCTTATTGCTATGGATTAATTCATGCTTGGTAACCATCGGAGCTTTTAAAAGATAGTCCGCTACCTGGCCAATAGGAGTAAGATACACCACTCCGGTATCGAGCCACGTAAAACCGATCGCTCCGGGAATAGCTGGGCCATAACCCAGATGCACTTCTCGCGGAATAAAATCTTTCTTCTCCATCTGCTTGGGTAGCCAGTAAAGTTCGCTTAACGTAAAGCGCGGATTTTCTGGAGCGGGCTTATTAAGAACCTTATCAAGCTCCGCGGCTGTAAGACCAATACCACTCTCTACTAAACCTTCGATCGCCCACTTGCGCAGATCGCCGTAGAACGCAAAGTTCGCGTCCACAGACTCTCGTAGAGAACGCATCGTCCAGTCCACCACCACCTGTAGTTCGGCAGGCGTAATAATTTCCTGTCCGAGAAAATTAGTAAAACGAATACGGCCATCGGGCAGGCGTACATAATGATCGAGCACTAGAACAATTTTCTGCCCATCAATTACACCATTCACTTTAATAGCGTTAACCGGAATGAGCCGAGCATGATCATCGCTATTCGTTTCGTAAGCCTTCTGCATCGCCGCCAAATATCGAAAATATTCCGCCCACTGCTGACTTGGTTTGTTAGCCTGAATCACTCCTGGAGGGAAATAATGCGGCAGAGTCTGACTCTTCGCTGTAACTGTCATGAAGAAAGAAAACAAAACAGAAAAAACAAAAATGCGAGACCGTCGAGTATCCATTTACTTCCTCTCAATTTTTAAAGTCCTGTTGTTGCGATAGTAGGATTAATTGAGACCCGAGTCAAGTTCTAAATATGAGCCAAATTCCTTCCAAGAATCAATGGTTTTATTATATTTTTGTAAAATCCTTCCCTCGGCGGAATTAGGATGAAATTCAAGCTGCTGATCGCTCATCGTGATACGTCCCGGCAAATTCAACTGCACCCTGCTGCGCTGCAAAGCCCTGGCCCAATTTTCCAGCTTCCCCCTAAACATAAAATTCAAAACAACCTCGGCTAGACTAGCAATTTTTTGTAAAAATTTATTCTCCTGAATATGCCGATATTGGTAGCCATCCAAGTGCTCCCAGTTCTGTAAATAATTTTCAATCCAAGTATTTTCTCGCCAAAAATCATCCAGCACTTCTTTGCGCCGTACATAGACCGGAATCAAATGAGCGTAAAGTTGCGCCGTATACAAACTGACGCAGGGAATACGTAACGAACGGGTCGTAATAAAATGATTGGGACAAATTTTATCCGGAGCAATAATTTGTTCTTTGCGCCGTCTTACGCCCATTATTCCAAAAAGCACATAGACGAATAAGCGCGCCGTCCAAATCCGTCCAGACTTGGCGACAATCAACATATCCAAATCGCTATTTTCCGTCATGTGCCCCATCGCCAAAGATCCACTGGCCAATACCAGTTCAATAAAAGGCAAAGACTGGATCCAAAATAAATACCGCCGTGCTTTTTTCCATTTTTCTTCCGCCAGCTTAATCCTTTCAATCCTTTCTAAATAAATATGTTTTTTTCCGGGAAGAAAATAAAAACCCAGAAACTCCTCCACCAGTCCTTTGAGTTTGAGATTCTGTAACACTTCTTCAATTTGCCCATACCCCAGCTCCTCCTTTTTCCGAGTAAAAATTTTTTTATCAACAAACTTCTCCGGATTAATTAAAAAACGCGTAACCTCTCTGACGGTTAATGGAAAATCTAACACATCAAAATAGGCCAAGGTCGCCAAAATAGATTTTTCTAAAGCTGCCATGCTGTCATCATAGCCGAATCAATTAAAAACAAAAACCCCGCATGGCGGGGCTAGAACAAAAGAATACTAAGTAAAAAAAGGATGGCGCAGGCCGCTAGAACATACCAATAAAGCTCCTGTTTTTCTCGAGTTATAACGCTCACTCCTTTTTGCCTCTCATCTTCTAAAATAGTGTGCAAGAATGTGCTCACCTCCGCGGAGGAAGTGCGTAGACCGAAATAACGCGCCCCTGTCACTACACTAATAGATTTTAGATTTTCCTCCTGCAATTTCGTAAAGATCTTATCGACCTTCTCCACCTCTTTTGAAAGTCCCGTAGGATGATCTCCGAAATCTACAGAAGTTTTTTCTTTATAGACATGTTTTACAGAGGTGCCTTCGAGAGTTCCCACACCAATGGTGTAGACCGGCCAAGCCTCTTGTCTGAAATTGCGCAGTATACCATCAAACTCGGCTATTTTCAGATCTCGCTCTTTTTTGGCCTCCTCATCCTTGGCTGGCTTTAAAAAATTATCATCCCCGTCCGAAAAAAGAATGACGACGACCTGCCGCTTTTTGTACGCCGGACTGTCCATATCAAAGCTAACTTGGTTTTTAAGAAAGGCGAAGGCGTAGCTTAAGGCGAAGGAGAGATTAGTATCCCAAGCATCCGCTCCTTCCGGATCAATATCCAGGTTATTCAGTCTAAATAAGATATTGCCATGGTCATGAGAGAAAAAAGAAACCATCCCCACACCTTTATCAAACCGCATCATCGCCACCCGGTCGGCAGATTTTATCTCCGCAGTCACTAGGCGCCGAATCTCTTTTTTTACTCGCCCAAAACGCGCGCCCCAAATATCATCCGCTAACATCGAAAACGAACTGTCCGCCATGATAAGAATATCTAAGCTTTTATCTTGAGGCAGATCGACCACCTTTTGCGGTCGTGCTAACGCCACAATTAATCCCGCGGAGATGATAATAAAAAGGGCCAAAACTTTGCTCTGGCCCCAGAAAGAAAATCTGGAATAGAGAGTTTTGGCCGGACGAGACCGTACTTTTGAAATCAGTTGTACCATCCACCATCCTGCTAAGCCTAAACAGATCCATAACCACGGCAGATAGCCAGGTTTAACCCACTCGATGTTGTCTAGCATCTCATCCTCTCTTATTCGATCCGCCCGAACCACTTTGGCGCCCGATGTCTTTAATATTGTAAGGCTTCTTTCCGCCGCTGGGCTTTGGGCCTTTCACTTTACCTTCTTGACCCTCTTTGCCTTCTTGCGGATTTTGCCCTTGCGCCTTGGCTTTTTGCTTTGCCACCACTTTCTGTCTCGTCTGCTTATCCGCCATTATTTCGTAATTGAATTTGCTATCAAAATGATCGGGATCAAGAATAATAGACTTAAAATATTCTTCCTTGGACTGATCAAGAATATTTTCACTTCCGCTAGAGGACAACTCCTCCGCTACTACTTTTCTAAAGTAGGCATTGCCTCGCGCAAAATGGGCCCAACTCGCTTTAACTCCTTTAGTCCGTTTGAGGACGGCTTCGTATTCGCCGTTCTCGTAGAGCCACGTCACTTCATTCTCAAGAATAAAGCGGAAAATAAGCAGTCGATCCAAAACACGCTCTGCTTTTATCTGTCGGCCCCAGTCGTAAAGTTCGTAGAGGTGCTTGCTATGCTTAGCAACTTTTTCCTTGTCGCCAGACTCAATCGCCTGACTCAATTTTTCATTACAAAAGTAAAGATATCCTAAAGAGAATAGCGGTCCACAAATTGCCAAAGCAATCAGTAGAGCCGCTCCCAGTTCGAGCAAAACTCTCCTGAGCCTGGCCATCTTTTTTCCGCCTTTAGTTATAAAAGTTCTCTAGCTTAACTGGTAACAAAAAAAGCGCCAAGGGTCAATCCTAGGCGCTTCATCATGGAAAGTCTCTAAACCAGGGAGATAGAGCAATAAGTAAAGCTCCTACGAGTACAAAGAAAGCTGCTCGAGCCCAAGGCTCAAAAAGAGGAATGTATCCCGAAAGCTTTTGAGTCAAAACTTTAGTAGTTTCAATTTGATCAATTTTATCCACTGCCTCATCAATGGCCGCCGCACTCTCTCCGGCGAAATATATTCCGCCGGCTTTTTTAACCGTGTCTACCATAATCAATCCATTGGGAGAATTTGCTACACCTATCCCAATAAGATAAATGGTAATTCCTTCTCGCTGAGCTTCCTTAATCGCTTTAGTCGGATCCGTATTGCTATCCGCATCGGTAAAAATTACCAACACCCGTTTTTTTACATCCTTATCTCCATGACGGATAAAATAATTTTTAGCCGCATTCACTGCCACATCGATCTGGGTCCCACTTTCTCCGTACTGGTCAAATTTAATGCTATCCAAGAGAAAGCGATAATAATTAAAGTCCTTCGTAAAGCCGGAAATGATGTAGGTGTTATCAGAAAAGATTAACAGCGCATACTGATCCAAAGACTTTGTTCGTCGCAATATTAATTTTTTAATTGAATCGGTGGCCACTTTAAATGGCACCGGAGTGCCGCCCATCATACTGCCCGAGAAATCGAGCATCATCACCAATTGGCGCGTTTCTTCGTGATCATTTATTTCTCTTTGCTCTAAGACCGGATCAGCTAAGGCCACCCCAAACAATAAAGCCGCGGCCAGAAATAAAAACTTGGGAAGATGGAACCAATATCCTCTCCGCCGTAGCCTGTTTAAATTTGAAAGGGAGAGATCGGAAAATACCCAGTACTGCCGGTACTCATTCCGACCTCTCCGATTTCGTCGCCATCGCAGTATTAAGCGCAAGGCGATAAAGACCAGCGCTACGGCAATAATAATCTGTACAAAAGGCCAATGTAAAAACCTTACTTCTTCACCGAAACTGAACATACGCGCTCCTATCTTAACCGGCGCAAGAACAGCTTCGTTCGGCCCCATAAACTAAAGTTGCCAAGAAGGACTAGAACCGCTTTCGATTCCGTGTCGAAATTCGGGATAACCTCGTCTCGCCACTGATGATACTGCCATCTTTCCCAAACCTTAAGCAGCTCTTTCCCAGCCTCTCCATACCATTGAGAACTAGCCTGCTCAAAGGCCCGAGCAGCTTCGTCTGCCGTTTTAGATTCATGGGTTCGCAAAAGTGCCAGACAGAAAAAATCTCTCAAAACACTAATCGCTAAACCTTGTTTCTGCAAAGTCACATCCACTGCGCATCCACAGGCGAGCTGATTAGAAATTTCTTTAAGTCTTTTTCTGGTTTGTCTGGCCGCTCTAAATAAACTAGGGAAAACTTCTCGAGCTACTCCGGCTATTACCGGTCCTCGCCACGATTTTACCAATACCGTAGTGCGCCAACCGACAAAGCTCATCAGTAAAAATACCGAGAGTCCCATCAGGATCAATCCCCGATACGGAAAAGTATGCAGCGCTTGTCGATCTCGAATATCGTCCACATCTTTATACAGAGTGCTCCGCCATTCCACCGGAACTTTTTCCAGCTTATATTCCTTCTGCGGGAGCTCCTCTACTTTTTTACCCGGCTCCAAAACCACGTAAGGAATAACCAACGCCTCGATCGTCATGCTCACTTTACGAATTTCAAAGTTTCTAATTCGATAATGAGCTTTTAAAACTTTGAGCTCTCCGTGCACGGTGTCGCGCAATTCTCCGGACACCACCTCAAAAGGGGTGAGTAAGATCCGTTTCGGATCAAGTCCATTGCGAACAACATGAACGTTGTCGGGATAATAGATATTGAGATAAAAATCTAATTCGTCTCCCACAAAGAAAGCCGTTCGGCCTATCTGGGCCTCGGCCCATAAAGGATGGGCCTCAGCCGGATTTGCGGCCACAGTTGGCGGCAACACCTGGGCCATCACTGGCACCCAGAAGGCACTTAGCATAATCAACCACACAAATTTCTTTCTCATCTCAGTATTCTCCTTTCTAGAAATTTTTCTACTAACCTATCAAGATATTTCTTTTCCGTATCCCAGGGAAGATCAATCCAATCTCCGCCCAAACCGATCACGTCCTTTTGCAAGGCTTCTTTTTGTTTATTAAGCTCTGCCATCACTACCACTAAATCTTTCTGGCTCAGACGAACCGTTTGACCCGTCTCCACGTCTCGTATTTTTATAAATCCATAGCGCCGTTTAAAATTTTCTTCTTCCGGAACCACTGGACGAAAAGCGATCAAGTCGTGACGCAAAGCTAAGCTTTTTAAAACCGCTCTGTCCACTGCATGCGCTCCGCCCAAAAAATCGGAAACAATCGGTAAGAAACACGGCCGTCGCGACTGCTGTTCGATTTGCCGCAAAGCGGCATTAAGATCAGTAGTCTGCGGCTGAAATTTTTTACTCCCTTGCTCTAGTTTTTCCCATAATTGTTCCAGTAGATAATAAACCTGATTTTTTCCTCCGCGGGGTTTGAGGGACAAACAAACCTCCTGATCAAACCCCACACAGCCCACGGCATCCCCTAAGTGACTGGAGGTGAACGCGATCGCTCCAAGTAATTCCATCAGAAAATAACTTTTCAGCGGAGAACTTCCGAATAAAATTGAACGGCTTAAATCCGCCACCATCACGGTGAGCACTTCTTTCGGCTCGACAAACTCTTTAACCAAAAGTGGGGCGTCATCAGTGGTTCTGGCGGCACTCGCTCGCCAGTCAATCTGATGCAGATCATCTCCCGGTTCATACTCTCGAATATTGATAAAATCCAAGCCACTGCCTGTTTTACGACTGCGATGCTCACCAATCCTTAATCCTTTGGAAAGACGATAACTCACTAAACCATCGATCTCTTGCAGCCTATCCTGCAACTCTTTGGGTAACATTAGGGCACCGGCGTTTTGTCTAAAATCAATTCCAAGATTTCATCCGGAGTGATTTTTTGCGCCTGCGCTTGGGGTTTTAAAACTAACTTATGCGGCAGCACTAAGCGCGCCACGTACTTCACGTCATCAGGCAGAACCGTATCGCCTCCCCGCAGAAAAGCCCGTGTGACCGCGGCCGCCTTCATCTGAAATTCGTTGCGTGGAGAAATACCCACCTCGATATACTGAAGCACTTCTTTTAGTTGAGAGCGCTCCGGACGAGAGGCATCAAAAATTTCCACCACATATTTATCCACCAAACTTCCTTTTTTCACATAGTCCGTGATAAAGCGCGCTACTTCCATAATCATCGCCGGATTCGCCACTCTCTTAATCACCTTGCCCCGCAAACTTTCGGCACTGATTTTCATTTCCGAATCTCGATCGGGATAATTAATTCTAATTCTCATAAAGAAGCGGTCTAATTCCGCTTCCGTCAGAGGATACGTTCCTTCGCTTTCAATCGGGTTAGCCGTAGCCAGGACCCAAAAAAATCTCTCGGTCGTCGCCGCTACTTCCATCAACGGATAAACCGCCTCTCCAATCGTCACCGCTCGCTCTTCCATCGGCTGCAAAATAGCGGATTTAGTTTTGGGAATAATCCGGTTCAGTTCGTCAATCAAAACGACATGGCCAAAAATGGGCCCGGGCATCATCTTAAATTCTCGGGTCTTTTGATCAAAGACCAAGCTGCCCGTAACGGCACTCGGCAGCAGATCCGGAACGCCCTGAATACGCTGATACTTGGCATCCATCGCCGCCGCCAGTGCGCTGGCCAACTCGGTCTTACCGGTACCCGGCACACTCATCAATAAAATATGTCCCTGCCCATAGCACTTTTCTCTGCCGTTCGCCGCAGAGTACGGCGCACGAGCAAATAGTCCAATCATGCAGTCGTCAATCACCTGGTCTAAACCAAAAAGAAACTGTCGCGGCTGTTCCGCCACCGCTTTGATAATTTCCCGAGCCTTCTCAAGATTCATTTCTTCTCTCATCCCAATCTCCATTCACTTGTAAAAGTTCATTTTCTAGGCTTAAAGTACCCTATTTTACCTACTTGGCCAATATTTACAAAATAGCTAATTGATGTTATCGTATGGCACTGTGCTTTCCATTAAACCCAACCATATTCCAACCACTCCCGGCGTCTATTTTTTCCAAGATGGCAAGGGAAAAACTCTCTATATCGGCAAAGCGGCTAATTTAAAAAGCCGCCTTGGTTCGTATTTTAAAAAACAGCCGCACGACACACGCATCACCGCCATGCTCGCAAGAGCCTCCAAAGTAAGATGGCAAGAAACGCCTTCTGAAATTGAGGCGCTCATTTTAGAATCCCAGCTGATTAAAAAGAAACGTCCGCCATTTAATGTTTTGCTGCGGGACGATAAGCAGTATTTTTATGTAACCTTCACAGCAGATGAATTTCCTCGTATCTATCTCACTCATCAACCTCAGCGCTATACCGACTACATTGGCCCGTTCACAGATGGCCACGCCTTACGAACCACTTTAAAGTTATTGCGCCGCGTCTTCCCCTACTGCACCTGCAAACAAAAGCATCACCATCCCTGCTTAAATTTTCACCTGGGCAAATGCGCCGGCTACTGTTGCCTAAAGCATCATGAAACAGCCAACATAAAACATGAAACAAAAGAATACGGAAAAAATATAAAGGCGATTAAAAAAATCTTAACTGGCAAAAAATCCAACCTCTCCGGAGAATTGCACAAGCAGATGTCCCAAGCGGCGAAAAAAGAAAATTTTACCAAAGCCATTGAACTGCGTGATAAACTTGGCCACCTGGAAAGAGTTTTTGAAAATGCTCGCATCATCAAAGGCATTTCCGAAAGAGAAGGAATCCTCCGCGATGTTCAGCTCGCTCTAGAACTGACCAAACTTCCTCGTCGCATCGAAGGGTACGATATTTCCAATATCCAAGGCGAAATGGCCACCGGCGCGATGATCGCTTTCACCAACGGCCAACCCGACACAAATGAGTATCGCAAATTTAAAATCCGCCTGGGTAATACCCCGGACGACACCGCCATGCTCAGAGAAGTTCTCTCTCGGCGCTTTAATCATCCGGAATGGCCTTTTCCCGATTTGATTTTGATTGACGGCGGCAAAGGCCAGCTCAACGCCGCTATTGCCGCAATTTTCAATTTTCAAACTCCAATTTCCAATAAATTTTCAAATTCCAAACCTCAAATTTCAGAAATTCCGATTATTGCTCTAACTAAAAATGAAAAACATCGTGGAGACCACATCTTCATCAGTAATCAAAAAGAGCCCGTGGCTCTTAAAGATCTCCCTCCAGCCGTTAGTGACTTTATCTTACACGTAGACTCCGAAGCGCATCGCTTCGCAATCCAATATTACCGGGAGTTACACCGCAAAGCGCTTTAGAAATCTGTGCAAGTTTCTTTTGCCTCCACAATTGCACACTGACGAATAAGTTTTTCCGTTCCAGACGATATATCGAAAGAATACGTCTCATCGTGACGAGATCCCTCATCGCTAATTACGCACTTGTAAATAATCTGCCCTGTTTTAAGCCAGCTCACCTCATTCTCACATGATTGATAAATCTTTAGCTTCTTCTTGGAACCAACAACAAAGTCGTCCTTAGAGATATCGTAGACTCCAAATTGGCTATAGCGATCTTTGGGGTCACTCCAGTCCTTGTCTGTATCAAAGTTGGTTCTAAAGTAAACGGCCTGTTTTAACTCTGCGTTATGACAGACTCTATTTAAGAACCAACCGGGCAAGACCTTACCCTTAATGTATTCGTACCAAGCTTGTCCTTTAAAAATTTCGCCGGTATAGTCTCCCTGGCATTGTAGAGCATATTCACTACTCGTTACTGTTTCAGGAGTTGCAGTAGGGCTAGCGGGCAGAGGCGAATCACTGGGCGTCCAACTAACGGAAATCCCCGAACCATTATTTGGAATAACAGCCACCTGCACATTCCACGGCCACCAACCGCCGATACCCGCGACGATTAGATAAACTACCACCACAACAAACACCAGCAATGGAAGATGTTTTGGATTCATGATTCGATTATTACTTAATCAAATTTAAATGTCGAGAGGATCACTATTTTAAACATCTAATCGATCAGCTTCATTGTTTTAACAAAATTCTCTAGTTCGGGAATCTCGCCACCGCATATCTTAGAAAGTTGATAGTTGGCCTTCTTGCCTATAACCTCCACGATGGCGTAATCGCAAAACCCATATTCTTCCCACTCCACAACTTCTAAGCCGTTTATAACGACCGAATGTGGTTTTACTCCTATAAATGACTGGTCGCCGGAATTTATCTCTCCTATTATCTCATCCGCCATTTTTTATTTAGTGAAT
This sequence comes from bacterium, assembly GCA_030647955.1. Lineage (GTDB taxonomy): Bacteria > Patescibacteriota > Minisyncoccia > 2-02-FULL-40-12 > IGHO2-12-FULL-4 > JAUSIQ01. The sequence continues at coordinate 28,929 of JAUSIQ010000028.1, forward strand.
TTAAATGTCGAAATAATTTTTTCAACTAGTTGTGCGCTCTGTTTAGATCCGTATACTACTATAAACATAAAATCTCCTTGATTTTTTTCATTAATTGCATATGCGGTCACATTATCCACATCCTCAAAATAATTAGCTTTGTAAGCTTCAATCTCACCCAATTTTATCTTTGTAAAATAAACTTGCCTACCATCAACACTGGTTTGTTCTATCCACCATGTTAAATAAGACTGAAAATCTTTGATCTCGGCCGGATAATAATTAGCAAATATTATCTTCTTGGTAAAATCCATAAGTATTTGGCCTGCAATTAAGTCTTGTTGCTGCTCCATAATCTTCTCATTGCTTAAAAACAATTGTTCAGTGAAACCCTCTTTGTGCCAGTTTGCAGGATACTTAACTTCAAATAATTCATTTCGATAAGTCTTCCATGTGGATGCGTCCACTGGTTCAACGAGTTGAAAATTCCTAAAATACGAATAACATTCCGGGGCGCCGCGGCCGGCGGAGAAGACGGCTTTAGTGGCTTGCAGGGAAACCGGATTTTGTTCGGTGCTCTTCAATAATTTTTCCATATCACTCCCCGTGATGATATTTTGAGCCGTTCCCTTATCTGAAAAATTAACCGAATAAATTCGAGAGCTGTCTTGTTGATAACAGCCTAGCCCAAAACTTCCCTGATTCAGAAATGCGTTACCGGAGCCCTCTTTCAAATAATCGGAAAAGTTTTGATCATCTACCTTGGTGATATAAAACAAAACATAGTCCACGTCCGTACCGCATGGCGAATCCGGCGGACAGACCCGATGCTCAATCTTGGTATAGCCGGTCACGTTCACTGTACCGTAACAGCCATTTTTCTCATCACACTGAAACGGCCCGGATTCATCGATAGGCTCGATAAATTTAAAAGTGGAGAGGATTTGGTTGAAAATTCTCTCGTATTCAAGACTTTTATCTGATGGCATGCTTCGAACTTCAAATATATAGGTGGCATTATTCTTCTCGAATGTTGCATATCCACTTACCCACTCATCAGAAGCTTGCCAGTAATATCTAGCCGTACCAGATGGAAATACGACTTCCCTCTGATGTTCTGGCGCACCGTGACCACCCGCACCGAGAATTATTCTCGTCTCAATTCCTTTGTCCTCGTTCTCACCAAATGGATAAAGTGTGTTATCGATTAATTTCCAATCCGGAGGATACATTATTGAGAAACTAGTAGATCCGTCATTGGTATAGACTGTTTCGCCTATAAAAGTTTTCCACTCTGGGGTTGCGGAGGGTGCGGTCGTATATGCCGGATCAACAACAATATACACATTCCACGGCCACCAATTTTGGTAAAAAGAAATGGAGGTGTAAACCGCCACGATCAATAGAATAACCGCCGAGATTAACTTGGGGGGAGTAAGTAAAAATTGCTTATGAGGCTCCGGGGAGGGTGCGAGTGACTTTGAGAGCTCGTCCATTTTATAATTATAGCACAAAACCCCTTTCGTTGACGCTAGAGCCTCATTTTGGTACTATGGTAAGTAGCCTATGGCGTCTTTTATTATTCGGCTTTTTTCTAATTGCCTAGCCCTCTATATCGCCTATTTACTCGTTCCGGGCTTGGTAATTAACAACGGTTTAACTGGATTCATTGTGGCCGGTCTTTTTCTGGGAGTCCTGAATTTATCCGTTAAGCCTATCTTAAAATTCATTTCTGCCCCGATTATTATCCTTACCCTAGGCATTTTCAGCTTAATCATCAATGGTATTCTATTGTGGTTGGTGAGCTATGCTCTCGATTTTGTGGTCATCCAAACTTTCCCCGCCTTGATTATGTCTACAATCATTGTTACGATCGCCAATGTCATCATTACGAGCACATCTAAAGCGATTTTAAAGTAGCTATCTATAAATTATGAATATTCTTACTATCGTCCAAGTTGTCCTTTCCCTTCTGCTTATAGGCGCCATTTTATTGCAGCAGAAAGGTTCCGGATTAGGTTCCACTTTCGGAAGCGAAGGTGGTAATTTATATAGCACCAAACGCGGAGTAGAAAAGATTCTTTTTTACGCCACCATCGTTTTAGCTATCGCCTTTTTCGCTATCGCCATCCTCCGCGTCAGAGTTTAAGAAAAAGTTCATCAAGTTTATAAAGTTATAAAGTTCATAAAGTGTTAATTCGGAACTTTAAAACTTTAAGAACTTTCTACTTGATAACTTGTTTGTAAAGCAAACATGGATAATCAGATCGATGAGTTCTACAATTCGTCTATAAATAAGAAGAAATCCTCTTCCCCCCGTTCTCCCAAGAGATTCAATTTTTTAAGCTGGCTAAAGAAGATTTTTCCCTCAAAAAAACAGCTCCGTTTTCTTCCTCATGTTTTATCCAAAAGGGAACGCTACGGCATTCTCACTTTCTGCATAATCATTTTTGGATTATTAATCTATTTGCCTATCGGGGCTTTTTATTCCAGTACTCAACCCGCCCCAGATTTCGGTGGTTCTTATACCGAGGGTCTTTTGGGCGAGCCCAAGTACATTAACCCTCTCTTAGTCCAAGCCAACGACACCGATCGCGATATTTCCAGCATCATCTATTCCGGTTTAATGAAGCACGACGAAGCCGGTAAGCTAGTTTATGACCTAGCCGAATCCTACGAAGTTTCCAGCGATGGTCTGGAATATACCTTCGTACTGAATAAAAATGTACAGTGGCACGACGGCGCTCCTTTGACCACCGACGATGTTATTTTTACCATCAAAATTTTACAGAACAGCGACTACGGCAGTATTCAGAGAATTAACTGGCAAGGAATCGACACGGAAAAAGTCAGTGATCATATCCTCAAGTTGAAGCTAAAAAACAAATACGCGCAGTTTCTGAACAATGCCACTTTGGGCATCCTACCTAAACACCTTTGGGAAAATATTAAGCCCTCTAATTTCGCTCTTTCTGATTTAAACCTTCACCCGATTGGTTCCGGACCATACAAATTCAAACGCCTCATTAAAGACGACGCGGGATTAATTAAGAGCTACGAATTAGAATCTTACGAAAATTACCATCAGAGCAAACCCTTTATCGATAAAATTACTTTCAAGTTCTTTGATTCCGAAGATGACCTCGTTTCTGCCTATAACCGCAACCTTATTGAAGGCATTGGTTTTCTATCCAACAAACAACTTGATAGTTTAAAATTCTCTCAACGCCTTTCCCCAAAACAGACCCGCTTACCTCGTTACTTCGCCGCCTTCTTTAATCCCAATCAGAGCGCCCTACTGATTGATAAAAATATCCGCCTAGTCCTTAACTACGGGACCAACAAACAAGAACTGATTGATCGTATTTTAAATGGCCAAGGACTTGCCATTAACTCTCCGATCCTTAAAGAACTTTTTGTCCCGGATACCCCAGCTAAATATGCCTATGACCCGGCTTTTGCCAAACAAATTTTAGAAAATAGCGGATGGAAAGATGAAGATGGAGATGGCATCAGAGAAAAAAATAAGAACCTGTTGACGATCAGCATTAAAACTTCTAACTGGCCAGAGCTTTCTCAAACTGCCGAAATTCTTAAAGAACAGTGGACTAGTCTTGGCTTCGGGGTGGAATTACAGATCGAATCTCTTACGGAAATTCAGCAATCTATTAAAGACCGCAACTATGAAGTGTTGGTCTTCGGCGAAGTTTTGAACCTCGATCCCGATCCGTACAGCTTTTGGCACTCCTCCCAAAAGAAAGACCCCGGCCTAAACCTCGCTTTGTATGACAATCAAAATGCTGATAAGATATTAGAAGAGAGTCGCCAGATTCTTGACCCTATTGAGCGCGACAAAAAATATCAGGATTTCGAAAAAATTCTCCTCGAAGACACTCCCACCGTTTTTCTCTATTCTCCTTATTACGTTTATTTGCCTAGTAAAAAAATTAAAGGTAACGATCTCGAAGTCTTACCGACCCCTTCTTCTCGCTTCGATAATATCAACGAGTGGTACATAAGTACGAAAAGAATTAAGAAGTAGTTATAAACTTGATGAACTCAATATACGAACAATTAAAAACCGGTTCGGCCGAAGCTAAAAAAATTGCCCCCGTTTCTTCTCAACAATACCCCCGCATCATCTTTTCCGGCATGGGCGGCTCTATCATGCCCGCCGAAGCCCTTTCCATGCTCTGGCTTCCCGAACATCAGATCTACCTGAACCGCACCGCCTATCTCCCGCATTGGGCTACCGCTGGTCATTTAGCTGTCTGCATCTCCTGGTCTGGCAACACGGAAGAGACCATCAATTGCTTCCTCGAAGCTCAAGAGAAGAAGATTGCCACCGTGGTCATCACCACCGGCGGCAAGTTGGCTGAATTAGCTCAAAAAGCCGGTACTCCAACCATACTTCTGCCCCACCAAGACCTCCAACCCCGAGAAGCGTTAGCGATGATGCTTTCCGCCTTATTGACCCTGTTAAATCAAGCGGAGCTTGTGCAGAGCAATTTAACAGGGTTGACTTTGCTTTCTCACTTTGATATAATTGAAAATAGCGTTAATTCTTCTGCTTTTGACCTTATCGATTCTAGCCCTCTCTCTGCTTCTATCGCGCAAAGTATCGGGTCAAAAACTCCCTTAATGTACTCTTCGTATCCCTGGAGATACCTCGGTTCATTTTGGAAGATACTTTTCAACGAAAACGTCAAAACTCACGCCTTCTTTAATCACCTGCCGGGCGCGGGCCATAACGAAATCGCCGCTATCAAGGAACAAGACCCTAATTTCTTTTATCTTGTCCTACGTGATGCCGACGACCATTTCGAAGATAATAAAAAACTAGATCAATTAACCGCCCTATTAAAAACCTATCAGACCGGTCACACCGTGGTAGAAATTTCTGGAGCAAACCGCTTTGAGAAAATCATTAAGCAGTATGCTCTCGCCCTGCAAACTTCGACGCAATTAGCTATGCAATTAGGAGTTGATCCTCACTCCATCGCCGTTATTGAAAAGTTCAAACAACTTTCTTAGGCCTTTTTTCGCACAAGCTAATAAAACCAGCCCTCATGGCGGAATGGTAGACGCGCTAGCTTCAGGAGCTAGTAGTCGCAAGGCTGTAGAGGTTCAAATCCTCTTGAGGGCACAATTAAATAATTTTACTTATGGAAAACAAAGACAATGTAGTTTCCCTAAAGGAATTTAAGAAAGAGAAGAAGTCAGAAGGAATAGATACAGAAAGAACAGAGCTCGGTCTTTTGGATATCAAAGGGGATCTTGGAATAATAGGTGCCTTCTTAGGCCTCCCCGCAGGTAGCACCGAGCTAGAAGTATACGAGGCCGTTCTTAGAAAAATCGAAGAACTGCGCAGAGAACGCCTCAAACTTGTTAAATAACTAATAGAAACATATGGTAGAACTAACTAAAAAGAAAAGTCCGAACTGGAAAAGACCCGTACGCCGCTCCTCACCTGAGGGACATGGCAACGGTCCCAGCGGACACCCTCGCAAAGGACAACACAATCCTGGCGAAGCGACAGAAACCGAGCAGCCTTCCGCTAATTTTACGGAAGATACTCTAAAAATTATCCCCTTGGGGGGGTTAGGAGAGGTGGGCAAAAACATGTCCATGCTCCAATACAAAGACGATATCATTATCATTGATGCCGGTTTAAAATTCCCGGACGGCAGCGACATGCCTGGAATCGATTTTCTCCTTCCTAACGTGGAGTACTTGGAGAAATATAAAGATAAAATTCGCGGATTAATTTTCACCCACGGTCACCTTGACCACATTGGTGGATTACCTTATCTGCAAGAAAAACTGGGCAACCCCGATCTTTACGGCGGAGCTTTGACTCGCGGCATTATCGCCAAGCGTCATGACGAGTTTAAACACTTGCCCACTTTGAAATTCAATATCGTTAAAAGCGGCGACGTCATTCAATTGGGAGATTACTTTAAGGTGGAGTTCTTCCACGTTAACCACAACATTCCTGACGATCTCGCTTTATTTATTGAAACTCCGCGCGGCACCGTGGTGCACACGGCGGACTTTAAATTCGACCACTCGCCTACCAGCGGCCAGCCGATTGATATCGAGCACCTGCGCGGATTGGGCGATCGCGGTGTTTCCGTCCTCATGTCTGACTCCACCGGAGCCGAACGCGAAGGACATTCCATCTCTGAATCAGCCATTAAAGAAAATCTGGATTTAATTTTCCAAGAATCCAAGCAGATGATTATCTGCAGTACTTTCGCCTCTTTGATCGACCGCATTCAACAGGTCATCGAATTGTCCGAAAAGCACGGCCGTAAAATTATCTTTGACGGTTACAGCATGAAGTCGAATATCGAGATCGCCAGAGAATTGGGTTACATTAAAATTCAAAAGGGGACACAGATTAACATGGAGCAGGTGGATGACTATCCCCGCTCTCAAATTACCGTCATGGCTACCGGCGCTCAAGGACAAAGCAATGCGTCTTTGATGCGTATCGCTAACCGCGAACACCGCCACATTCAGCTACAGAAGAAAGATGCGGTCATCTTCTCTTCTTCGGCTATTCCTGGTAACGAACGTACCGTGCAGAATCTTAAAGACATGTTCTACCGCGCCGGTGTAAAAGTTTATCACTACCAAATGATGGACATTCACGCCGGAGGACACGCTCAAAAAGAAGACTTGGGCCACATGATTGAATTGATGCGTCCAAAATTCTTAATGCCTATTCACGGCCAATACTCGATGATGGTCAGCCATTCCGAATTGGGACAAGCCAAAGGCATTCCCGAAGAGAACGTCATCATCGCCGACAACGGTTCGGTTATTCATATTGAAGATCCGCACCCCATCAATCGCAATGGCACCGATACGGCGCGCTGGTGGATGGACCAAAAGACCGTCCCCTCCGGATATATCATGGTAGATGGTTTAGGAGTCGGAGATATTGGCAATGTCGTCTTGCGCGACCGTCAAGTTTTAGCTGAAGACGGTATGATTGTTTTGGTCACGCTCATCGATGCCAAAACCGGCAAAGTCTTGCGCAGTCCGGATATCATCTCTCGAGGATTTATTTACCTCAAAGAGAACAAGGACTTCATGACTGAAATCCGCAAACGTATTCGCTTTATTGTAGAGAAAAGCGCCGGTCCACAGGTTAATACCACTTACATCAAAGATAATCTTCGCGAAGAGATCGGCAAATTCCTCTTCCAAAAAACCGAAAGGCGTCCGATGGTCTTACCGGTAGTGATCGAAATATAGAAATTTAAAAAGAGAGCGCGAGCTCTCTTTTGGTTTTAGCTAACAAATTACTCCAATAAATCTTCTAAATCTTGGGGTAGAGTACCATAATTTTCGAACTGCTCACGCGCCTGGCGTGCCCCTTTGTAATCATTCACACTGTAGTAATGCTTCTCCAAAGCCCAGGGCAATAGACGTGTCTGCCAGCAAGCCCAGCCATGATCCCAAGCTTCACGTTCATACTTTAGACGATGCGGGTTTGTATCCTTAGTCTGTCCATCGCGAGCCGCTTTAAACCCCACAATTGTTGCCGAATTTTCCGAGTATGCTATCAAGTACCTTTCCGCTTCATAAGCTTGGCACATTTTTACCTCCAAAGAACAAAACGCTTGAGAGATAATACTACTAATTTATGCTTGTGTCAATTAAATTTTTAATTTACAGAAACAATAAAAAACACTATACTTTGTATAATTATGTCTAACAAAATCTTCTCCGGCATCAGACCGTCTGGAAAACTGCATTTAGGAAACTACCTGGGAGCGATCAAAAACTGGATCGCTTTGCAAAATGACCCTCAAACTGAACAGGCCATTTATGCCGTGGTGGATTATCACGGCATCACCACTCCCTTTGATCCCAAGACTTATTCCAAACAGGTCATGGATGTAATTTTAGACTATCTCGCCGCCGGCATTGATCCGGAAAAGTCCCCTCTCATTCGACAATCTCACGTTCCGGAACACACCGAACTCGCCTGGATTTTTAATACCATCACTCCGGTCAGCTGGTTGGAGCGCTTGCCCACTTACAAAGAAAAGATCGAAGAAACCCAAGGCAAATACACTCACATGGGCATTTTAGATTATCCCGTCTTAATGGCCGCGGATATTTTAGTTTATAAATCTAACTTGGTTCCCGTCGGAGACGACCAAAAAGCGCACATCGATCTGACCAACGAAATCGGCAAAAAGTTTAATCACATGTTCGGAGAAACTTTTCCTGCCGTAAAAACCATCAAAGCCGAAGGAGCCCGCATTAAGTCCCTACAAAGTCCCACCAAAAAAATGTCTAAATCCGGAGACGAAGGTATTGCTTTAACCGATGATCCCGACACCATTCGCGAAAAGATTAAAAAAGCCGTAACCGATTCCGGCAAAGAAATTACTTTTGATCCGGAAAACAAACCGGCTCTTTCTAATCTTTTGACTATTTACCATCTGCTATCCGAAAAAGAAATTAAAACCATCGAAAAAGACTACGCAGGCAAAAGCTATTCTGATTTCAAGGCTGACTTAGCCGAAGTAGTGGTTAATTTCTTAAAACCATTTCAGGACAAACACCGCGAACTTTCTAATAACCTCGACCAGGTTGAGGCCATCTTGAAAAAATCAGAAGAAAAGGCTAGAAATCTAGCCGCGCAAACTCTACAAGAAGTCAGAAAAAATATCGGCGTGAACTAACCTAAAAGCCGCTAACTAGCGGCTTTTAAAATACTCGAGATCTCTTCCACCTTCTGCTCCATCATCTCTTTAGTTCTGGCTTCCACCACCAGTCGCAGAGTAGGTTCATTCATCGACATCCGCACATTAAACCACCACTCCGGATAATCCACTGTTAACCCGTCGAATTCCTTGATTTTTCCGTCTTTATATTTTTCTTTCAAACTTTGAAAGATTTTTAATTTTGCATCATCATTTTCCATTTTGCTTTTTCCATTTTGATCTAGGCGGAAGTTAATCTCTCCGGAATGAGACCAGGTCTGAAAAGGTTTAACCAAGGCATCGATCGTGGTATTAAATTTCTGTAAAAGTTTCAAAATCTTCAGGGCCGCCAAATAAGTAGATTCGGCATAGTTTGTTTCTTTAAAGAAGATGTGTCCAGACAACTCCCCCGCCACATCCGCATGATGCTGTCGCATGATTGCTTTAATAAAAGTATGCCCCACCGGCGCGGAAAATAGCTTTAATCCGCTTTGTTTCAAATCTTCAATGACTCCACGCGAAGAACGGAAATCATAAACCGCCGTCGGTTTTCTCCAAAATACCATCTTCTCTTTGGCGAGTAGACCGAAGATCAAATCTCCACTAATTTTTTGTTTCTGATTGTTATAGACCAGTAAACGATCGGCGTCCGCGTCAAAGCCGAATAAAATATCATAACTGGAACTCACCACCTCCACCCCCAGCTTTTTAAAAATTTCTCCTAATTCTCTAGTCACTAAAGCGTTCCCCTCTAGCCCCACTTTGAGCTTTATCTCTCCGGGTTTAATTTTAGCCAACTTAATGAGAAAGTCGGCATGCTTCTCAACCACTGCTTCTTTCCAAACCTCTCCTAGCTTTTCCGCTGGGTGCAGATCCTCTTCTAGTGTCTTGGCAATTTCCCTTAATCCGCTATCCAAACCGATATTCGCTCCTACCCCATCGATCATCTTAAACCCGTTGTATTCTTCCGGAAGATGCGAAGCTGTGACCATAATTCCTCCGCCTGCTTTAAAAGCGAAAGCGGCCCAATAGAACATCGGCGTAGAAGCTTCGCCAATATCAATGACATCTACTCCCATACTTTTGAGACCTTCGATTACTTTGTACTTCAGAGGTTCAGAGGAAGGGCGCAAATCAGAGGCCACCAACACGGCTTCTCCGCCAAAATATTTGGCCATCGCCTGCCCCAAATGCAAAGCAAAGTGATCATCAAAATCCTTGCCGTAAACCCCGCGAATATCATATCCCCGAAAGATATCTGGATTATGCTCCATAATGCTATTTACTATACCAAAAATTAAAAAAGCCCGCACATTTTTGTGCAGGGCCTGATACATAAAAAAAGCCCCGCACGGTTCGCGCGGGGCTTGTCCACTATAAATCCACATCTAGAAATTCTGCAGCCTTATGTAACTCTGCTATTGCTTGCGTTAGATCCAAAGGTACGTTGAAGATAAACGCAGTCGACTCAGAACTGCCCACATCCTCAACATAATAATACTCCCTGCAAATCTCTAGGGTACCAACTTCATCGCCATTGAAGATTTTTGCTTCTGGCATTCTGCAGATTTCTAAGGCAGCTGCGTAGATTTCTTTAGAGTCTTCAGATTCAGCATCAGCAATCTTACTCTCTAAAAAACGGATAACTCTCCAGCGTATCGAATCACACTCTTGAGAATACCTATCTGCTAGATAAGCACCCCTGCCTTCATTATCTTTATCCTCAAAACCCAAATACACCATTGGATCGACCCGGAGAGCCGAGTAATGTCGATCAGTTTTTTTACAAAGCATACTTATGACCACTACCACCAGAACCAGAGCACTTATGGCAATACCTTGGGCAGTCATCTCTTCTCCGCTTGTTTGTTAAAGATTTTATTATCATACATGAAATTATTTAAAAAGTCAACAAATGCGGTTTGTCCTTCCAGGATTTTTATAATAACATAGAGCAATGCTATCAATCGG